>OU461276.1:427500-727500 GCA_911810475.1 Candidatus Celerinatantimonas neptuna | reverse complement strand
CGGCTATTTTCCCTTTATTTTTGTCATCCGCGGTCATATAGATGGCCAGAGCGATGCCGATTGAGCCGAATAGTTTAGAGTTGCCCTGAAGTGCGAAACCACCGATCGGAAAGAGTTGTTTCAGCGGTAAAGTGGATTGACTGAACGCTTGTATATGTTGTGCCCAGTCCATCATGATGCCATTTTCAACCGCGACTGGGCCAAAAATAAATGGGCCATAGATAAAGTGATGGAGCCCGGTTGGAATTAGAATCCGTTCAAGGAAGGTATAGAGCCATACTCCTAATACGCCACTGGCTATCATAAAGTGTTGCAATGACCCGATGGCTATCTGGACTTTAGGCCAGATCAGTAGAGTGAGCCAGGCGCAGGGAAGCATGGCGAAAAAGCCAATAATTGCGACAAAGGCGCTCCCTTGAAAAATCCCAAGATAATCGGGAAGTTTGATATCGAAACAGCGGTTATGCAGATAGGTCATTAGTGATGCAATCAGAATAGCGCCGACGATGTTGGTATCGAGTGTTTTTATCCCTGCGATTAGCGTTAATCCGCTGACACCTCCCGGGGCCTGGCTAAAATCGATACCAAAGTAACTTCCCCACAATGTTGCCATGGCTGCAATGAAGTAGTTGTAGGTCAGATAAGACAGAAAAACGACTAAACACGCGCGTGCCTGGGCTTTTTGGGCAAGCCCGATGGGTAGGGCAATGGCAAAGATCAGCGGCATATTGCGAAAGATGGTCCATCCCCCCTCTTCGAGTATTTTCAGGATTTGATAAAAACTGCTGTGAGGATTTGCCAGTGATCCCACTATATCGGGGTTTTTTAAAACGATGGATATTCCAACCATGATCCCTGCAAAAGGGAAGAGGAGCACGGGCGTAAACATGGCCCCTCCGAATCGTTGTATTTGACTTAGCATGATACTTCCTCCCAGATTTGTTAAGACGTGTTGATCGTGACGGTTTGACCCAAGTATGTTGTCGTGATTTCCATTCCAAGTCGTCGGTGTCGTGCTGACATATGCTTATCACTCGTCAACACGTCTTAAGCGCTGTTATTGTTGTTTCTTCGGCTAATTTTTGTGGCTGACGAATTCAGGATAGGGACTGATGGTGTTTAATAAGTCCGTCTGAGAAATGAAATGTGATAGTTATCACGAACTTATTTGAAGTGGTTTTGTATAAGTTACCTGTATTTTCTAGACATCTGGACAGAAACGCATTGGGCTGAAGATATTCAGTTTATAATTACATGATTATAAAAGATAAGTTGGTCTATTATTTTATGATGAGAGTGAATCAGCAGGTATAAAAGTGATCTATTTACGGATAGCCGAACAGTTGAAAAACCGGATTAATAGTGGCGAGTTTAGCTTGCAGCACCCTTTACCCAGTGAACATCAGTTAGCATCGGTGTATCAGGTTTCTCGCATGACTTTGCGAAGAGCGATTGATTGTCTTGTGGATGAATCCCTGGTCGAGCGACGACATGGCAGTGGTAATTTTGTCGTGGGTAAAGAAGTGATTCATGAAAATAAAGGGTTGCACAGTTTAAGTGAGCAGGCTCAAAAATCACAGAAATCGCTGTCCAGCCAGGTGATTACGTTTACCATGATGTCTGCTCCGGCCAGTATCGCTAGACATTTGAAAATTCCTTATGGTGAGTCAGTTTATTATATTGTCCGGGTTCGTTATTTAGGTGAATGGGCGATTCATTATGAGGAATCATACCTTCCGGTTAAATTGTATCCCACGCTATCCATTGCCCATATGGAGCAATCGAAATTTGCATATATTGAACACGAAGCCGGGTTTGTGATTGAAGGTAATTCATTTACATTTCAACCGATTTTAACACCAACAACGATTGCTCAATATTTGCAGGTGAATGAGGGGACGCCGTTGTTGCAGATAACATCAATTAGCCACGCACCTGATGGGACGATCCTTGATTTTTCGATGACGGTTGAGAATATTCAGCACCATCAGTCGACCTATTTTTTTAGACGTATGAAGTGAGCATTCCAGTAGAATATTTCAAAAGGTTGGATTTGCTTATTGGTTGATGTTTTAGCTTTTTCTGCTCTTTCTTAGTTGTTTGTTATTTTATAATTTACTTGTGAAATTTTTAATTCATGTATCGCTATTTGAACACTTCTTATATATGATCGCGATCACGAAATGACACCTCTTTCCCCCTTTGGCGTTAGTGATGAATCGTTCTGAATATAGAGCATGGCTACCGGTTATGGTACTGGCGGCCTCGACATTTATTTTTAATACGTCTGAGTTTATTCCGGTTGGGTTGCTGACCGATATCGGTCATTCGTTTGCGATGTCGGCAGCACAGGTCGGGATTATGATCACCATTTATGCCTGGTGTGTCGCGATTCTCTCGGTACCTTGTTTGTTATTGACCGGACATATAGAGCGACGCAAGTTATTGTTGGGCTTATTTACACTGTTTATTCTCAGCCATATTCTTTCTGTGTTTGCCTGGAGTTTTAATGTTTTGGTGATTTCCCGGATTGGGGTTGCCATTGCTCATTCGGTGTTCTGGGCCATTATTCCATCACTGGCTGTGCGGGTGGCACCGAAGGGCGGCGAGACCAAAGCGATTAGTTTGATTGTATTAGGCAGTTCAATTGCAACGATCATTGGGTTACCGATTGGTCGGGTCATTGATGAAATGACTAACTGGCGTTTATCGTTTGCGGTTATTGGTCTGATCGCATTGATAACCGCATTGCTGATTTGGCGGATTTTGCCACGGGTTGAGAGTAAAAACGCGGGGTCGCTCGGCAGTATTCCCGCTTTATTTAAACGTCCTGCACTGGTCAGTTGTTATCTGTTGTCATTTTCTGTGGTGACAGCGCATTACTGTGCTTATAGTTATATTGAGCCATTTATTGAACAGATTGCTAATTTCTCCAGCCAGTTTGCAACATCGATTCTGTTTATCTTCGGAGCGGCAGGTATTCTGGCTAGTTTGGTGTTTAGCTGGTTGAACGAACGCTCGCCCACGTTACTACTTAATGGCGTGATTGCCATGTTAGCGTTGGTTCTGGGAGCATTGTTACCTTTTAGCTCATCTAAGCTGGCTATTGTTACACTTGTGCTGGTGTGGGGCGTGATGCTCACGTTTTTCTTTTTATGCATGCAGCTTCGGGTCCTGGCTCTGGCTAGTGATGCGACTGATGTTGCCATGGCGTTCTTTTCGGGGATCGTTAATATCGGTATTGGCAGTGGTGCATTGTTGGGAAGCCAGGTTAGTCTGCATCTGGGGATGGCCCACATTGGTGAAATCGGTGCAATAGTGGCCTTGATCAGTGTGATCGTTTCTGGGTTTTGCTGTTGGCGTTTTCAAATGGCTCGTGCGACAGCCCCTAACTGTTGAGAGCTGGTTGGTTGTAATGGCGAACAAATTCACGGGGAGTAATACCGTATTGTTGATTAAATCGCCGGGTAAAATGGCTGGGGTGGCTGAATCCGACATCAAAGCAGACCTGAGTAATATTATAGCCATGGCTGAGTAGCTGGCGGGCTTTTTCCAGCCGCCGCTGAACGATATATTCTTTGGGACTGCAGTAGACGATATTTCTGAATTGTAGATACAGTTTACTCCGGCTCATACAGGCCAGTTTGCATAAATCGTCAATTTCAATTTTTTCATTCAAATGTTCTTCAATATACTGCATTACTTGGGTTAAAGCCGAATGAGTCGGATCACTTTTCGCACAATTCAGTAGAAATTCCCGGCCGTTATGTCTGAGGATCCGGGCCAGTAGTTCAGTTACACCCAGTTTTAGCACCAAATCCTTGTCGGGATCTTCACATAAAAAACTATTGGCAATTCGTAACAGTAATTGCTGCGTGGCTTCGGTATGAAAGGTATGAAGCATATGTTGTGATTGAATATGCCAGTCGCCCAGCTCTTTCGGAAGAGGGCTGCGTTGATTGAGCATATCGCAGATTTCACGGAGTTTGTTAGGTTCAATTTCGAAGGTCATGCAGATGGTTGGGTTATTTACACTGGCATCGGGGAAATCGATATTAACGCGTTGTCCCGGGGCCATAACAAATGATTCATGTGGAAGAAATTCACTGACAAATTCGCCATGCATGATTTTGCGTCCTTTTAGCATGCCACAATAGAGAATACTTTCTGCTCCGAGTTCGACTCCAGAGGTGCTTTGGAATGTGTCGTAAATAGAGAAATTGACTTCCTGGTGTTCGAACAGAGTACGGTTTTCGATAAGCTGGCTGATACTGCGCTGATATCGACAAGCTAAAGATGATAGGTTTGTGAGCATGGAGCCTCCGGGGGAATATAACAGTATCATCACAGGAGCGAGGTTTATGACAAGTATATCCAGTGTCGACAGGCAGTTCGCCTATCAGGGTTCAATCATTTTCTTTTCTATTAGTATTCAAATTTTGGGGTGTTTCGCAAGCATTTTGTAATAAAAATGTTATTGATGTAGAAATTCAGTAAAGTATTTTGGATTCTCAGACAAGTGAAAGTGAATTTTATGTGTCACTCTGTACCTGTAACTAAGCGCTTAGCCCTATAAAAATAAAAGGCTGCGATTAAAGAGAAACCCAAAGGAGAGAGAACATGCTTTATGCTAACCCTGATCAACCGGATTCCCTGGTCCAATTTAAATCTCAGTATCAGAACTACATTGGTGGTGAATGGGTCGCACCGGTTAAAGGTGACTATTTAGATGATATCAGCCCAGTCAATGGCGAACAGTTTTGCCAGGTGCCAAGCTCGACTGCTGAAGATATTGAATTAGCCCTTGATGCCGCCCACCGGGCTGCTCCTGCATGGGGAAAAACCGCGCCGACTGAACGAGCGAATTTATTGCTTCGTATCGCCGATCGGATGGAAGCCAATAAAGAAAAACTGGCTGTTGCCGAAACTTGGGACAATGGCAAAGCTGTTCGCGAATCATTGGTTGATATGGGACTGGCATTGGATCATTTCCGTTATTTTGCCGGATGTCTGCGTGCTCAGGAAGGTAGTGTGGCTGAGATCGATGAAAATACGGTGACCTATCATATTCATGAACCACTCGGGGTTGTGGGTCAGATTATTCCCTGGAACTTCCCGATTTTGATGAGTGCCTGGAAACTGGCGCCTGCTTTGGCCGCCGGTAACTGTGTCGTCCTTAAGCCGGCAGAGCAAACACCTGCTTCGATTCTTATTCTGATGGAAATCATCGGTGATCTATTACCTGCCGGTACGGTTAATGTTGTAAATGGATTAGGTAAAGAAGCTGGGCAGGCACTGGCAACCAGCACTCGAATTGCAAAAATTGCGTTTACGGGTTCAACACCGGTTGGTCAGCATATTCTGCGTTGTGCAGCTGAAAATATCATTCCAAGTACGGTTGAGTTAGGTGGTAAATCACCGAATATCTATTTTGAAGATATCATGAATCATGAAGATGATTATCTGAATAAATGTGTGGAAGGGATGGTTTTAGCATTCTTCAATCAGGGGGAAGTGTGTAGCTGTCCTTCGCGTGCGTTGATTCATGAAAATGTTTATGAAGCATTTATTGAAAAAGTGATTGAACGTTCCCGGTTGATCATCCGTGGTAATCCACTGGACACTGAAACTCAGGTCGGTGCACAGGCATCACTGGAACAGTATGAGAAAATTCTGAATTACATTCAGATCGGTCGTGATGAAGGGGCTAAGGTGCTAACTGGTGGCGATGCCCTGAAGTTATCATCGGGACTTGAAAATGGTTTCTATATTCAGCCAACGATGTTACTGGGTAATAATAAGATGCGGATTTTCCAGGAAGAAATTTTTGGTCCGGTGATTAGTGTAACAACATTTAAATCGCGTGAGGAAGCCCTGCAAATTGCCAATGACACTGAATTTGGGTTGGGTGCGGGTGTCTGGACGCGTGATATGAACCTGGCTTATCACATGGGGCGTGAGATCAAAGCGGGTCGTGTATGGACGAATTGTTATCATATGTATCCTGCGCACTCGGCATTTGGTGGGTATAAAAAGTCAGGTATTGGTCGTGAAACACATAAACAGGCTCTGGAGCATTATCAGCAAACTAAAAACCTGTTGGTGAGTTATAGCACCAGTCCATTAGGTTTGTTCTAAACATCGTTTATTGTTTTGATGTTAAACCGTTCATCTTCAAAGGTGAGCGGTTTTTTTGATCTTTTGACATCATTACGGATGAGTCGATTAGAGTTCTATATTTCCTAATTATTAGTTCTGCTGGTACACCTTAATTTAAGAAAATCAGGCTGTCTTAAAATAACTAAGTTCATGATTTAAATAAAAGTAAGCATTGTCTTTATTGTGTGTAAGAAAACGGAACATGATTATTTTTATATTATGGTTTTTTATCTCAATCCCTTGATCTGTCAGGCTAAAATTGGCATAAAAGAATATATAACAAGAAAGTTAATAAAGATTTGGCGTGGGAGGTGATCTACTTTTTTATGTCGGATTGAGCATGATTGGGTAGAAAAATAACGTTTGGCGATGGTCGATCGTCGAAGGATTTAGAATTAATCTCAAGGAGCTAATCGATGTCATTTAAAGTCATTAAAGGAACATTTCACATTGTTGGTTATTCGCCTGATGGTGATTCAATTCGATTTAAAGCCAATAATGACATGCTGTGGGGCACTCTGGCAGGACAAGTCAAGTTAAATCATCAGCAACATGCTCAGCTTCGGATCGAAGCAATCGATACATTAGAAACGCATTATCATAAACAACATCAACCTTTACATTTTGCCAAAGCTGCAACTAATAGACTGTTTGAGTTATTGGGAATTGAGCATGTTGTCTGGAATAGCGGGCATGCCGAAGTTCAGCAGGCCGATGATGGTGTTCCCGGATATATTCTGGCCCGTAAAACCGATCGTTATGGTCGCCCAATTGTTTTTGTGTTCGCCGGGGATAATTTGTTTGATGATGGTCAGAAATTCTACCTTAACGATGCGGTCGCTAAAGCATCGGTAAACTATCAGATGTTGTTGGATGGGTTGGCTTATCCAACATTTTATGATGGCCTGTTTTATGATCTTCGGGCGTTATTTGCCACCACAGTTGTTCAGGGGCGGGCTCAGAAATTGGGAATATGGGAAGAGGATCAAACTAACCAGTTCACATTAATCCAGTCGATTGATGATATTACTGAACGGTTCTTATTGTTACCTAAACTATTTCGTCGCTTAGTTGATTTTATGTATCAGAATGGTGAATTTGAGGCTTATCAATTTGTGGATTGGCTCAAGCAAAAGCAACTGCCTGTTCTGATTTTAAGTCAGTTGCATTTTACCCATGTAGACAATCTTATCGAAATCGATGAGAAAGGGGCAATCCGGTTATCTCAACCACCGGAGAACCTGGTATTTCTCAGCTAGTTTCTACTTACACTGGGTCATAGTGTGTTTCATGTTCGATACGGCCTTTTTTCATTATGACGGCATGATCGCACATATAGTCGATGACATCTGGGTCGTGGCTTACTAGTAGCATGGTGAGCTGATGACTTGCTTTGAGTTCATTGAGCAAGTTTAGGATTTCTGCCTGAACGGACATATCTAATGCGGAGGTCGGCTCATCGAGCAATAACAACTTGGGTTCCAGCAATAGAGCTCTGACAATAGCAACCCGTTGACGTTGCCCTCCCGATAATTGGTGCGGGTAGCGATCAATCATTGTTTTGTCCAGACCGACCTGTCTGAAACCTTCTTGAATACGATCGTCGATGTGATCCATTCCGAGGCGCTTAAGGGGTTCTGCCAGAGTCCGACGCAGGCGATGTTTAGGGTGTAAAGAGGCATAAGGGTCCTGAAAGACCATCTGTACTTGTTGGCGCAGTGTCCCTTTAAATGGCTTCCCCGGGATGAGCTGATGTTCCAGCATCGTTATCTGACCATTCCAGTTTTGATTCAGACCCGCTAAAACCCACAGTAATGACGATTTGCCGCACCCTGATGGACCGACGAGACCAAAGCATTCCCCTGCGGCTACATTGAAGTTGATATCATGGACAACGGTATTGTGCTGGTAGCCCTGTACATGGGTGACGCTAACCTGATCCAGTTCCAGTAGATTCATGCACAATCCTCCAGTTGCTGACGATCAAGTGTTGGTAGAGCCTGGCCTCTTTTGGAGCGATTTGGCCGGCAGGACCATAGTGTTCTGGTATAAGGATGCGTGGCATTAGCTAATTGATCTGCTGGCAGCTCATCTAATAGGCGCCCCTGATACATGACTAAAACACGCTGGCAATAATCTGCGACTTGTTGTAAATCGTGGCTAATCAGCAGCAATCCCATATTACGTTGTTCAACCAGATCGTGAATTAACGCTAAAACCTGATCCCTGATAGCATGATCAAGGGCCGATGTGGGCTCATCAGCGATTAATAATTCAGGGTCATTAATCAGTGCAATGGCCAGCATCACGCGTTGTCCCATACCACCGGAAAGCTGGTGAGGATACATTTTTCGCAATTGTTTAGGATTGGGCAGGCCGACAGCATCGAGCATATATTCAACTTTTTCTATGCGCACTTTTCGTGAGAGTTTTTGATGAAGGACCAGAGGTTCAGCTACTTGCATCCCAATATTTCGGGTCGGATTCAGGGCGTATTTGGGATCTTGCAGCACCATGGCGATATGATTGCCGCGAAGTTGATTCCACTGGCGCTGATTAAAATCTAAAACAGGGTGTCCTAAGACCTCAAGTCGGTTGGCCTTTGGATATAATGAGTGGGGTAGCAGACCCATTAGGGTTCTGGCGGTGAGTGATTTTCCAGAGCCTGATTCTCCGACCAGTGCAACCCGTTCTCTGCCCAGCGTAAAACTGAGGTTTTTCACCAGTTGTTGATGATTTGCCAGCCCGATTTGAAGTTGTTTTATGTGGATCAGCAATGTGTTATTTGTCATGGCGGGGGTCCATTTTATCACGCAGCCCGTCGCCGAGCAGATTAAAGGCCAGACTGGCAAACAGAATGGCAAAACCAGGGATTGCAGCAATCCACCATTGATCAAAGATAACACGGCTACCGCTGGCAACCATTGAGCCCCATTCGGCAGTGGGTGGTTGAATTCCCATTCCTAAGAATCCTAATCCGGCAGCTGATAGAATAATTCCCCCCAGGTTAAGGGCCGCCCGAACGATTGCGCTGGGAAGGCATAAAGGCAATATATGACCGATGATCAGTCGCCATCCTCCGATCCCTTGCATTTTTGCAGCGGCCAGGTAGTCGCTTCGCCGCAGAGCCAGTGTTTCTGTTCGTGATTGTCTGGCAAATGCCGGCCAGCTGGTAAATGCTAGAGCCAGCGCACCATTCATCAGGCCGGGGCCCAAAATAGAGACTAATGCTAATGCAATTACCAAACTGGGGAGTGACATGACAATATCGGTGAAGCGCATCAGGATCTGCTCAAACCATCCACCCAGATATCCTGCACAAATACCGATAGTCAGTCCAATAGGAACGGTTAATATGACAACCAGGGATACCAGAATCAATGTCGGACGGGCGCCATAAAGAACTCGTGAAAAGAGATCCCGGCCAAACCGGTCTGTGCCGAACCAGTGGTGGGCATTCGGCTCCATTAATCGTTCCGAAATGTGTTGTACATTGGGGTTAAATGGTGCAATCAGGGGGGCAAGTAAGGCAATTGCAATGAGCAGGAGAACCAGCGCCAGCCCAATATGATATGTATTGAGCCAGCGTGGAAATTTAAATGTGGTATTAGTTTGTGTTGTATCGGTCATCTTGTTCTCGGATCGACCCATCGGGTGAGGGTATCGGCTAATGCATTGAGTAAAATAAAGCAAGTGCCGATGAGTAATGTCGCGCCCAGTACGGCTGATGTGTCAGAGGCGAACAATGCACTCGTCAGGTAACGGCCTAATCCAGGCCACGCGAAGACGGTTTCAGTGAGAACGGCACCTTCGAGTAAGCTTGTATAGGACAAAGCCAGAATGGTAATCAGAGTTCCTAGAATATTAGGAAAAATGTGGGCAGTTAAAATTCTCAATCGTCCGGCACCTTTAGCCTGTGCCAGAATGACATATTCCTTGTTACTCTCTTCAAGCATCGCAGCGCGAAGCAAACGGGTAATAGAAGCCATCGCCAGCAGTGCTAAAACGGACATCGGCAACCATAAGTGGGCAAGTGCATTGAGTAAGATATCCGGGTCGCCGCTGCGTAATGCATCAATCAGAACAAAGCCACTTTGTTCTGTCATGGTGTAGGTATAGATATCATCCAGTCGTCCTGGACCTGCGGACCAGTGAAGTGTGGCATAAAACAGCAATAACCCGAGTAATCCAAGCCAGAAAACCGGGACAGAATAACCTAATAGGGAAATTAGTCTGGCTAAATGATCCATCAGATGGCCGGGTTTATAGACAGCAGCCATGGCCAGTAAAATGCCAAATAAAGCACCAAAAAACATGGCTGAAGTAGCAAGTTCAATAGTGGCCGGAAAGGTGCGCATTAAGTCATGAGCTACGGGCTGTTGTGTGAGCTGAGAGGTTCCTAAATCGCCATGAGCTAACTGTTCCAGGTAATGGAGGAACTGAATTGGCAGTGGCCTGTCCAGACCGAGTTGATGCCGGGCCTGTTGATAGGTGGCCTGACTGGCATGATCCCCCACTAATTGTAATGCCGGATCGATAGGGGCTGCTCTTGATAGTATAAAGGTGAAGATGAGCAGTCCGAACAGCGTCAGAATCAACGAAATAAGACCACTAGCCAAACGGCGGCTGAGGCCTAACCAAGGTCGGGGCATAGCCCCGACAGAACTTGCGGATGGTTTCATTTACTTACTAACATTCTGATAGAAAACCATATCTGGGGTGATGCCCTGCAGATAGCCTTTAATATCATCTCGCATGGCGACCAGTTTTTTGTTTTGCAAACCAACAACAAACGGAGAGCTTTTGCGAACTAGAAGCTGAAGTTTCTGATACATTCTGACGCGCTCGGCTTCATTTGTTTCAGCCCGGGCTGCTAATGTCAGTTTGTTGAGCTCAGGTGTTTGCCAGTTCGCCCGCCAGGCGAGTGTTTTACTGCCGTTGTTCGGGTTATATGCAAATGCTGATGCATTAGTATTCGGGTCAAAATAATCGGGTCCCCAGGATGTTAAATCTGCTTCGTAATGATGGCTTTTGACCTGGCTTGAAACTTGCGAACTGACACCTGGAATGACTTCAACTTTGATCCCGGCTTTTGCAAAGCTAGCTTGCAGTGCCTGAGCAATATCCAAATAAGGGGGTTGATTGCTAACAACTAGTTTGAAGTGTGGATTTTTGATACCAGCGGCTTTTAGGATCTGTTTTGCCTTAGTCGGATCATAATGATAAGGCTGACTGGTTAATGCACCTTTAAATCCCTGAGGTAAGAATGATTGTTGAACTTGGAACTGGCCATGCATCAGATCCACTGCAATGCCTTTGTAGTCAAATGCCCAGCGCGCTGCTTCCCAGAATTTTGGATTACCCAGAACCGGATTACTTTTAGATTGGGTATTAAACATCAGATAGTAGAGTGATGCGTAAGGTAATGACAGTGTTTTGACCCCAGGTTTGTTTTGCAGTGAAATAAACTGATCACTTCCTAAGTTACGAATAATATCTGCATCACCCTGTTCGAGTAACAATTGGCGGGTTGCTGCATCAGGAACATTTTTTAGCAGCAGATATTTCATTTTGGGAGCCCCGGCCGGAGAGGTCGGGTTTGCACTCATTAGTAATGCTTGGTGTGGAATATAACGTTTGATCTGAAATGGGCCACTTCCAGCTGAGTGATCATTGAGCCAGTGATGTCCAAGATCTCCGTTTTTTGCATGAGCCATCACTGTTTTTTCATCGACAATCGAGGCAACAGGAGCCGATAACAGGCTTAAAACGAAAGAAGGACCCACATTCACATTCCAAGAAACTTTGACTTGGTCTGCCGATACTTTTGTTAAATGGCTGTCAACATTGTCTTTTGTCCATCCGAGCTGAGTCAGAATAAACGAAGGAGCCAGATTTAGTTTGACGACCCGGCCCAGGCTGAAGATTACATCTTCAGGCCGCAGTGGATGACCACTGGCGAATCGAGCATTTTTTCGTAGTGTAAATATCAGGCTATGCTGTTTAGCTTGCCAGCTACTGGCTAAGGTCGGAAGCAACTGAGTCGGTTTGTGCGGATTCGACTGGACCAAGCGTTGATAGAGATTGGTAAAGCTTTGTACCGATGTGAGCTCAAACCCCTGAGCCGGATCAAGACTGGTAACATCATCTAGCGATTGAGCAACTACCAGGGTATTTGCTGGTGTTTTTGCATGAACGACAAAAAGGCTACTGGCACATACCAGTAGCGTCGCAGTGACAAATTTTTTGAGCATCTTGATGATTCCGTTCTGTATAAAATTTTACATTTAGTTTACGAAACAAATGAGTGGAGTCAAAGTTATAAATTAAAACGACTTATAGCAAAAAGTTATTTGAATAATAGAAAAACTCTGAGATTTGATAGAAACTGGGCTTATGATTGGATTTTTACTTTTTTAAAGCCTCTAGGATAATTATAAGTAATTGGTAGTAAATTTATATGTTTATAGAGATTTAATCTATTGTACATATTAGAAAATATTTGTCTGGTATATAATTAGCTATATTGTTTTATAACAATTTTAATATTAACTTATATGTTATCCACTGCTGTTTGTAATTTATCAATTAAACTGTATTAAATGATAAAAAACTTTTTTGATGAAATGTTTACAGCGTCAATATTTGTCTGAATGGTGATGCAATATCAAGGGCGCTTTTTGAGGTCTGTTTATATACAGTGCTAAGCTCATAGTCAAAGTGTGTTCAGTTGTTTTAAGTCCAACCTTGGAAGTTTTATCGGCTGAGCAAGATTTCATCTAAACTAACGAGAGCTCCCAGGGCATGATAGCCGTGAATATTGTGAACTGATGTTGCATTATCGCCTGAATCAGCAATCAAGGAATTTAGTAATGAGGCAGAATCGTAACGTTGTCGGCATCATGATTATGGTCTTTTTTCTGAGCGTATTCAGTGCTCAGGGGCGTGCCTCTGACAGGGTTATTCTGAGTGTTTCCGGGGCGATTACTAAAGGAGGCGAAGTGCATCGGGTTGATTTTACACTTGCTGAGCTCAAAGCATTACCTCAATATGTGTTTAAAACGAAAAACCCTTGGGTGAGTGAACCACATAAGTATCGTGGACCCCGGTTATCAGCAATTTTAAAAAAAGTGGGGGCAGGCTCTGATCGATTGACACTGATTGCCTTGAATGACTACCAGATTGATTTGAATTTTAAAAAGATTCAAAAGTATCATCCGATATTAGCCTGGTCTGACAATGGAAAAATAATGTCAGTTCGGGATCGGGGGCCTTTATGGCTAATGTTGCCAGTTTTTCGTTATCCAGAGCTCAAAGATAACCAATATAATTCATATATGGTTTGGCAGCTGCGCCGTATCATCGTACATCATTGATGGTGATTTCATTGTTTCAAATTAAGCGTTGGAGTTTTGTGAGAATCGCTGCCTCAGCGGCATTATTGATTTGTTTATTGAGTGCGTTGTGGACTGGTTTTAAGATGTATCGTGCATCGGTCATTCTTGAATCATGGCCATCGTCCACAGCTTGGGGACTGGTGCAACTTCAGGAAGAGCATCGTCGATTTATCAATACGTTACGTTTATATGAGCTTAAAGGGAACGACAAACAACAGGTTTTGTTTCGGTATAATATTTTTTGGAGCCGTTTCCCGGTTTTGTTGCATGGTAACGAAGTATCCGATTTAGATCATATCCCCGGTGCTAAGGCTTTGGTGGCTGATATGTTTTCTGAGGTTCAGCGAATTGAACCTATGTTGGATAGTCTGCCCAGAACGCGTATCGAGGTTCCGAAAGTCCTGGGCTGGCTTGAGAGTTTTAGTGCTCCGATTAATGTGTTAGTGAATCGGGAATTTCATCGTATTACCCGATATCAGTCTGCTGTAACCGTGATGTTTCAGGATCAACAGCGGTTATTATTGTGGTCGATTGTTGGTATGTTAATAGCATGTTCAATTCTATTTGGATGCTGGTGGTATCAATACAGGCTAAATCGCTGGTTAATGACGCATGATCAATCAACTCGCCTCTTCAGTCGTAATTGGCTTAATCAATGGCTGAAACAAAAATTATCCGGTGATGAGGCTTTTACGGTATTTGCTATTGAACTGGTTCAGTCTCAGTTAATGACCGCTGATAGTTTACTTGCGCAGCAGTTATTGCAAATGATGGTTCAGAGGTTGAATCGTAAAAAGTCTTCCGAGGTTTATGTGGTTCGTATTGAATCATATCGTTTGTTGGTTATTTACCCTAAAGCTTCTCATGAATCCGTATCCCAATATGCTGATTATCTCTATAAATTAATGACGCAGCCTTATGGACTGGAACATCAAACATTTTATATTGATATTAAGATGGGTATTGTGCCTGTGAATTATTGCCATATTGAACCTGATGAACTGCTGACTCAGGTGAATATTTCTTTATATCAACAAGGTGAGCCGATACGTTATTTTCATGAAGATGTTTTGCGTAAGATCAGGCGGTATTATCAATTGTTAGAAGATATTAGTGGGGCGTTGGAGCATCGGCAGGTGAGTTTGCTTTATCAGCCGGTTATTCAGGTGAATACACAATTGCCGGTCGCATTGCAAATTAAGATGCGTTGGCAGCATCCGCAAATAGGGCGTATTGAACATGATGAGCTGACTCATATTGCTGAGCAGGCGAGCTTCTATCGTGTCTTGACTGACTGGTTGTTTGAAAATGCTTTTTTGCAGCATAAGTTGTGGCAGCAGAAAATTGATAGTCGTTTGAAATTAATTCTGCCGATATCCCTTGCCTCGTTGGGAACGGCTAAAATTGCTTTGTTGAAGAAGCATTTAAAATGTTCTTCGATTATTCCTCATCAGGTTATGCTGGCTTTAGAGTCGTCTGATGTGCAGCGTAGTTGTAAATTGCCAGTGTTACTTGATGAATTGCGAAAGGTGGGCGTGACGGTGATTTTGTCAGAGTTTACGACAAGTGTCGGCAGCTGGCGTAGACTGATTCGTGATCCCAGTGATTATATTAAAGTTATTGCACCGATTACGGCTGAATTGACGCAAAGCTGTTATCTAAAATATTTGAATGCGTTGAATCAACTGTTGTTAATGTTGAAACGACAGGTGATTTTTGAAGGGGTTGTCGCACATGAACAGCTTAAAATCATTCAAGATTCTATTCCTGGTGCTTTTGTTTGCGGGTCAATCTATGCGCCTTTTTTACCCGCCGCGGATGTAGAGACTTATTTGTTAGAACAATTGGTTCAACCGGCCTGAGTACGGTTGGCAGATACCTGGCCGGATATGAGAAAATGATTCAGGCGAGAAATTGTTTAAACGAAGCGAGTGTTTTATGTGCCAGTTCGATTTTAACGACCAGTACTTCAAGATTTGTGATAAATTCTTGCTGGTTTTCGGTGTTTTGTAGCGTTAACAAATCTGCTGCAAGCTCTTCGACATAAGGCAGAAAATGATCGGATTCACTATGAAAAAGACTTTCTTCAACAAATATTTTGTCAAATTGACCTAACCCTTCACCTTGTCTCTCGCTGATGATTTTGTCTGCATCAATTGCTTTATGATAGATCTCTTTAATATTGATTTGCAGTTGCTTAATTATTTTTTTCTGGTCCATGATATCTCAACACAAATGGGCTCAATGAGAACGATTATAACAGTCTATCGGGGGGTTGCCGGAATTTTGATAGCTGGCCTCGTTTTTACCGTTATTTTTAACCTCAATTTGGGAATAAGAAAGCACAAGGCTTTAAGCTCGACTTTGTCATTAAATCGATTGGATTGCTATTCATTGTGGCTTCCTATCCTAAGTGAGATTAATTATCGACTTAATCCTAGATCTTGCGGTGTCTTGCTTTGTTTATGGGGTTCTTCGCGTACCAGTCGAGGAATGAGAAATCCCGGGAGCAGTGTATAGAGTTCCTGCATGATTGCTATAGCCTGTTCCTGTGAAACTTCGAAATGAGCCGCACCACTGACTTTATCCAGTAAATGCAGATAATAGGGATGGATTTCACTATCAAACAATGCTTCACTCAGCTCGGCTAATGTCTGGACATTATCATTGACGCCAGCCAGGAGAACACTTTGGTTAAGAAGCCAGATACCGGACTGGTGTAATGGGCGTATTGCCTGTTTGAATCGTTCACTTACTTCATTTGGATGATTGACGTGTGTGACTAGAGTGCATTTCAGACGGCATTTCGAGAGGTGTGCGACCAGCCCAGGAGTAATTCGACTGGGGATTACAACAGGGAGGCGGCTATGAATTCGTAATCGCTTCAAATGAGGGATATCGGCCAGTGCATCAATGAGTTTGGCCAGATGCCGGTCATTGGCCATTAACGGATCGCCTCCGCTCAGAATAACTTCATTGATGGCCGGGCGGGCATTTATATATTCGATTGCTTTATCCCAACCGTGACGGCCCGGAGCATTATCCTGATAAGGAAAATGACGCCGGAAGCAGTAACGACAATTTACAGCACATCCCCCCCGGACGACTAACAAAACCCGGTTATGGTATTTGTGGAGTAACCCCGGAACCGGGCCCTGCTGTTCTTTGAGCGGATCAGGGCTAAATCCGGGCGTTATATTGAACTCAGCCAAGTCAGGTAGAATTTGACGCAGCAGTGGGTCATTTGGGTGGCCACGTTGCATGAGGCTGACAAAATAGCGTGGAACCCTTAAAGGGAATAGACGCCGAGCCTTTATGTGTTCGGCATAATCGTCTGGGTTTAAGTCAAGTTCAAGCAATAGTTGCCTGGGATCGGTGATCACATCTGACAGTTCTTTTTGCCAATTTATCTGCAAAGGACTGCTATTTCGGGTTACAATTTGCGACATTTGAAAAACGAATAATTGGTTAAGAGGAAAAGATGGCAACATATAGTACCAATGAATTCCGTTCCGGGCTAAAAATTATGCTCGATGGTGAGCCTTGCTCTATTATTGAGAACGAATTTGTGAAACCAGGTAAAGGTCAGGCGTTTAACCGGGTGAAAATTCGTCGGTTGTTATCCGGTAAAGTTTTAGAAAAAACTTTTAAGTCGGGTGAAACTGTTGATGGTGCAGATGTCATGGATATTGAACTGGCTTATCTGTATAACGATGGTGAGTTCTGGCATTTTATGAATAACGATACTTTCGAACAGATTGCTGCCGATGCAAAAGCGCTTGGCGACAATGAAAAATGGTTGGTTGAGCAGGATATCTGTACGATTACAACCTGGAATGAAGCGCCTATTGCCGTAACTCCACCGAATTTTGTTGAATTGGAAGTGACCGAGACTGATCCTGGTCTTAAAGGTGATACAGCCGGAACGGGTGGTAAACCTGCCACATTAAGTACCGGTGCCGTGGTTCGTGTTCCTTTGTTCATTCAAATTGGTGAAGTGATCAAAGTGGATACCCGAAGCGGTGAGTATGTGAGCCGGGTGGCTAAATAATTTCAAATGTGAATAAAAAAGCCTGCAAAAAAGCAGGCTTTTTTATTTTTAACAGATTATGCCAACAGAATTTGTAGCAATAATACAATGCTGACAATCGATACGATGAACGCAATACCATAGCAAAGTACTTTGGCTTTTAAACCGACATGGATTCCCAGATCGTGTAATCCATGATAGATTCGGTGCATTGCATGCCACATCGGCAAACTGATCAAGATGAGTAATACAATTGCTCCGATCCAATGTCCAGCCAGGGTGCTGACACGTTCAAAACTGTATTTGTCTGCACTGAAAATTCCAAGGGGGACTAACAGCCCGGTAATTAAAATGCAGACAGGTGTCAGAATCGCAGAAACCATGCCACCGGCACCGAACAATCCCCAAAAGATAGGCTCGTTAGAACGTTTCATGGCATTTCTCCTATATGGCTACGATGGCGAGTACGATCACACTGACAACGATCAGCAGAACATACATGGTTTGAATAATTGCTTTATCACTGACCCGTTTATTGCCGAGCCAGACTTCCGCGGCTTTTGGCGCAAGGCTGAACCAGGTCACACTGTGATAGAGAATCCAGACCAGTGCAATAATATGGAAAATGATTGCAACCGGGCTTTGCATGGCATGAAGCCATCCCTGAAAAGCTTCTGCACCCTGGGTCAGCCGGAATAATCCGACCAGTAGAACCAGGCTGTAAATCGTCAGGGCAATTGATGAGCCTTCCCGAATGATATATTTGATGTAAAACGTGTTTTTAAGCCACCAGTTGGATCTCATTGGGCGAACGTAAGGTTGACGTATCGACATAATTATTTCCCCGGCTTGAGCATGCTGATTAGATAATCTTTACTGCTATTGACTTTGCCCAACTGGATTGCCGCAGCAGGGTCCACATGTTTTGGACAAACTTCTGAACAATAACCGACGAAGGTACAGCTCCAGACACCATCTTCGGTATTGAGAATTTCCATTCGTTGACGTTTCCCTTCGTCACGGCTGTCGACGTTGTAGCGGTGTAGCAATGCCAGTGCAGCTGGACCGGTAAAGTCTTTATTTAGCCCATATTGAGGACAAGCGGCGTAGCACAGTCCACAATTGATACACATGGAAAACTGTTTATAGCGAGCTAACTGTTTAGGTGTCTGGGTTGTGCACCCATCTTCCAGTTTGCGTGGTTTTTCGGTAATGATGTAAGGTTTAACCGATTCTAGTTTTGCAACGAAATCTGACATATCTACAATCAAATCACGTTCAATCGGGAAATTGGCCAGAGCTTCAACGGTCATTTCTCCTTTGCTCTGATAATCACGTAAAAACGTTTTACAAGCGAGTTTAGGAACACCGTCAACCATCATGCCACAGCTTCCGCAAACAGCCATACGACATGACCAGCGGTAAGCGATAGTCGAATCCAGGTTATCTTTGATATAGCCCAGTGCATCTAAAAGTGACATTTCACGGGTGAACGGCACTTCGAAGTTTTGTAAGCGAGGCTTTTTATCTTCACCTGGCCGGTATCGCATCACTTTTAAGGTTAATGTTTCAGCCATGATTATGCCTCCTTCTCACTGCTATGAGCCTTTTCGGCCGCGGCACCATAGGCTCTGACGGCAGGTTGAGATTTAGTGATTTTGACCGATGAATAGCTGATTTCCGGAAGATCATCAGCCCGATAATGAGCCAGAGTATGTTTCAGGAAGTTTTCATCATCACGTTCAGTATAGCCGTCTAGTCGCTGATGAGATCCACGGGATTCTTTACGATTAATTGCTGACACAGCCATGGACTGGGCTACGTCTAAGAGATAACCAAGTTCAACGGCATATAACCATTCTGTGTTGTAAACATCGCAATGGTCGGTCAGTTTGATCTGTTTATAGCGTTTTTTCAGTTCGCCGAGTTTATCGATGGTTTGTTGCATGGTCTCTGCGGTACGGTAGATACCGATACCAGCTTCCATCGAATCGCCCATTTCGTTGCGAATGGTTGCAGGATCTTCATTCCCACCGGTTGATTTGAGTGCTAATGCCTGATCGAGTGCTTTTTGTGCTTTTTCAACTAATGACTGGCTGTCGCTATGTTGATGCTTCATAGCATAGGCGGCGGCATTACGTCCGGCAATGGCACCGAAGACAATAATTTCAGTCAGAGAGTTTGAGCCAAGACGGTTGGCACCATGTAGTCCGACAGAAGAACATTCCCCTGCTGCGTAAAGCCCTTTCATACTGGTTGCACATTGGCCGTCAGTTTCGATGCCACCCATGGTGTAGTGAACGGTTGGACGAACCGGAATCGGCTCTTTAACCGGGTCAATCCCCATGTAGGCTTGGGCCAATTCGCAGATAAATGGAAGACGTTCATTAAGATAATCGGCACCTAAGTGGCGAAGATCCAGATTAACGTAATCGCCCAGAGGGCCCTGAATGGTTCGACCTTTTTGTGCTTCCTGCCAGAAACACTGGCTTAAGCGATCGCGTGGGCCAAGTTCCATGTATTTGTTTTTAGGTTCGCCGATTGGTGTTTCCGGGCCTAATCCGTAGTCTTGAAGATAACGGTAACCATCTTTATTAGTCAGGATCCCACCTTCACCACGACAGCCTTCTGTCATCAGAATACCGGTTCCGGGCAGACCGGTTGGGTGATATTGAACAAATTCCATATCACGCAGGGCAATACCATGCCGGTATGCCAGTGCCATACCGTCACCGGTCACAATGCCTCCATTGGTGTTGTAACGATAGACACGGCCAGCACCACCGGTTGCGATAACGACTGATTTAGCCTGAATTAATTTGGCTTCGTGTTCCATCAGATCAATAGCCAGCACGCCTTTGATTTGATTATCTTCACAAATAAGATCAAGCACAAAATGTTCATCAAAACGATGAATTGACGGATATTGCATTGAAGTCTGGAATAATGTGTGAAGAATATGGAAGCCGCTTTTATCGGCAGCAAACCAGGTTCGCTCAATTTTCATTCCACCGAACCGGCGCACGTTAACAGACCCGTCTTCTTTGCGAGACCAGGGGCATCCCCAATGTTCGAGTTGAACGAGCTCTTTGGTGGCTTCTTCGACAAAATGTTCAACGACATCCTGTTCACATAACCAGTCACCACCTGAAACGGTATCATTAAAGTGATTGTCGAGGCTGTCATGGGCTTGCACGACGCCCGCGGCACCACCTTCAGCAGCCACAGAGTGACTTCGCATTGGATATACTTTTGAAATCAGAGCGATATCCAGCTCTGGATTGGATCGGGCTATTTCGATAGCACATCGCAGACCAGTACCGCCTGCTCCAATAATCGCTACGTCCGTTTGAATAACTTTCACAGCAATGCTCCTTGAGTTGTTTTATGTGCTTATTGTGCCGGTCGTTTACGCATCCCGGTTGATTAAAATCAACAGTTTGGCAGACAATTTGTAATTGATTGTTATCATTTGCGTTAAAACACATTATCAAATGATATTAGCTTTAACTAACTGTAAAGACGGGTTGTTATTGAATAAAACAGAATTTATGTTTCAATAAATTTGAAATAATGATGATGCTTTCTTTTGATTATGTTATTTCGTGTCATTTTTGCTCAGGAAACAGCGTCGCAAACGTTAACACTCCCTGACCTATTTGTCGTAAAATTGGCATTATCTTTGATATTGTCATCTTTTAAGATGAAGCAGGAATGAATATCCGTGAGCCAGTTGAATGATTTGGAAACGTTGTGGCGGCCTTCCGCTTCCTTTGAGCAATTAAAAAAACGAGCCTGTCTGTTAAGTCAGGTCCGTCACTTTTTTGAGCAAAAAGGGGTGATGGAAGTGGAGACACCCATATTAGGGGCTTGTGGGGTCACGGATCTGCATCTTTGTAATTTTTCTACGCAGTTGGCAGGACCTGCTGCACCCGAAGGTAAAACGCTTTATTTGCAGACATCTCCTGAATTTCATATGAAGCGATTATTGGCAGCGGGTAGTGGTCCGATTTATCAGATCTGTAAGAGCTTTCGTAATGAAGAAGCTGGTCGGTTGCATAATCCTGAATTTACGATGCTGGAATGGTATCGTCCAGGGTTTAATCATATTCAGCTGATGGGTGAAATGGACCAGCTGTTACAGCTTTTGCTGGGGTGTGGGAAGGCCGATCGTTTGAGTTATCAGCAGGCATTTTTACAGTGCCTGGGGGTTGATCCGTTAACGGCTTCGCCAGAAGAATTGGTTGGTGCAGGTACGCCTTTTGATGTGTGTGATTTACTAAAACGAGAGACAAACCGTGATACGCAGTTACAGCTTTTATTTGCGCTGGGGGTTGAGCCTCAAATTGGCCAAACTACACCTTGTTTTATCGATGGTTTCCCCGCGAGCCAGGCATCCCTTTCCCGCATTTCTGCAACTGACCCTCGCGTGAGTGAGCGGTTTGAAGTGTATTTTAAAGGCGTTGAGCTGGCGAACGGTTTTCATGAATTAAGTGACAGCGTTGAGCAACGGCGTCGTTTTGA
This sequence comes from Candidatus Celerinatantimonas neptuna, assembly GCA_911810475.1. Lineage (NCBI taxonomy): Bacteria > Pseudomonadati > Pseudomonadota > Gammaproteobacteria > Celerinatantimonadaceae > Celerinatantimonas > Candidatus Celerinatantimonas neptuna. Next base: position 705,390 of record OU461276.1, on the reverse strand, counting down.
GCAGGATAATCAGGCCCGTCTGAATGAAGGATTATCGGAAATGACTCTGGATGAAGGATTATTGGCCGCGTTAAAAGCCGGATTGCCAGATTGTTCAGGTGTTGCTTTAGGGTTGGATCGTGTTTTTATGCTGGCTTTTGCTGAAGATAATATTGCTTCAGTCATAAGTTTTGCCCATGAGCGCGCCTGATGAGTGAATTTAAAGTTGCTGTTCGGGCTTTATGTGAGTTAGTCGCCACTCAGGGTTCCTTAGATAGTCGTTTTTTACCGGCAGTGAGTGGGCTGGTCGGAATTAGTGCTCAAAAACGCTATCAGAAAAAGCAAGCTGAATCTTATCAGAGTGAAGTGGTTTTAAGTGGTCTTTGGCAAAAAGATGGACATCATCTGATATTAGAAGGGCGGGCGGATGGTGTGGATGAGACTGAAGGGGTGATCGAAGAGATTAAAACGCTGAAAGTTTCTGCTGACCAGGTGCCAGAGAGTGCTCGATATCTTCATTGGGCACAGCTGAAAGTTTATGGTTTTCTGTGGTGTGAATGGCGCAAACAGCCTCAGATTGCTTTGCATCTGACTTATCTTGATGAATCGGGTCATCTGTTAAAGCAATTAGATACTGTTTATCAGCATATGCAGGATCGTGATGAAGTCGATCGTTGGTTCGATCGTTATTTAACCTGGCGTCTTTTATATCAGCAGCAGATTTTAGTTCGAAATGCATCATTGGTTGATTTACAGTTTCCCTGTTTACCATTTCGCCCCGGTCAGAGGCGCTTGGCTAAAAGTGTCTATCATACGGTTCAGTCAGCGTCGCAATTGTTGGTTGAAGCTCCAACGGGGATTGGTAAAACGCTGGCGACGATTTATCCTAGTTGCTTATTACTGGGGAAGTCGATTGATCGCATCGTTTATCTGACCGCTAAAAATAGCACTCAGTCACTTCCGTTGGATGCCTTGACCCGGCTCAACCGGAATGGGGCTCATCTTCGGGCCATTGTGTTAAGTGGTAAACAGCGAGCTTGTCTGAATCCCGGGGCGATGTGCCAGCCGCAATGCCTTTATGCTGCAGAATTTTACAATAAATTTCATACGCTATTTGACGTGTTGATGGGTGAATCTCAGCTGGATGGCGACCGATTACGTCGACTCGGTGAACAGCATCAGATCTGCCCTTATTATCTGGCGATGATGTTAGCGCCATGGTTTGATGTCGTGGTGGGTGATTACAATTATGGATTTGACAGCCAGGGAGCTTTAAGCTGGCTCAATGAGCCATTAGGCGGTTGTTATGCGCTACTGGTTGATGAAGCGCATAATCTGCTTGAACGGGCAAGAAGTTTATATTCGGCACAAGTAAATGGTGCCCATCTAAAGCGGTTGAGTCGGGATTCGGGGATGCCTGAACCGATTGCTAAATCTGTTAAATCATTACGGCGACAGTTTTCTGCCCTGGTCAATGAGCTAAAGGATATTCAAGGCGAATTGCTCAGTATTGAGATACCAAAAGCTCTTTTGCGCAGTGCGCGTCGTTTTAGTCTCGCTATTGAGCAGGCATTAAGTGACGCTGTCATTTTGGATGAGCGGGTGATGGAGCTGTACTTTGATGTGTATAAGTTGCTTGAGCGAAGTGAGCTGTTTGCTGAGCATTATCAATATCAATTAGCCAGACGAGAGCGGGTTTCAGTGGTTAAAATTGATTGTCTGGATGTTGCTCCTGAACTTAAACTTCGATTTGCCAAGGCGCATGCCTGTATTCTGTTTTCGGCTACTCTTCATCCATTAGCCAGTTCGGCCAGAGCTCTCGGGCTTGAAGATGAACATTATCAACTTGTCTTGCCAAGCCCTTATCGGGCATCTCAACAAGGGATCTGGTTGCTCAGTGACATTAATACCCGCTATCGTTATCGACAGTTCAGTTATGCCAGGCTGGCTGATTTAATCGCTAGCAGTTTTCAAGCGCATCAGGGTAATCAGCTGGTTTTTTTCCCATCGTTTGATTATTTACAGTCTGTGGCTGAGCTAGTAGAGGATACACTTCCGATTGTCTGTCAAACACGGCAGATGAATGATAAAGAACGACATCAGTTTTTAGAGAAGCTGGCATCGCTTGAATCACCTTGTATTGGTTTGGTTGTGTTGGGAGGGATCTTTTCTGAAGGGATTGACTTACCGGGTCAACAACTGAGTTCAGCTATGATTGTTGGAGTGGGGTTAGCCCAGTTCAATGCTGAGAATGAACATCGTCGGGATTATTTGCAAACGCAGGGTGAAGATGGATTTGCACTGGTGTATCGATACCCTGGTATGCATCGGGTTGTGCAAGCGGCTGGGCGGGTGATCCGCAGTGCAGATGACTGGGGGACTATTATTCTGGCTGATGACCGCTATATTCAAAGTGATTATCAGTCTTTGTTGCCTGAACACTGGGTTTGTCATACTTGTCAAAGCACGCAGTTACCAGAACAACTGCGTGCTTTCTGGAAACGGGCTACTCTGGATGAGCCGTCGTTGCCAGAAGACTTCCCATCTGAGTGACATCACCCTGTCGAACGCTTTTGGCAAAATCAATTGCATCCTTAGCAAAGAGTAATACAACGGTAGAACCCAGTTTAAAGCGCCCCATTTCTTCACCTTTTTTAAGGGATATTGGTGCTTGTGATTGATAGTTCCAGTGGTTGATTCGTTTACTGACTGGTGCCACGGTTCCTGACCAGACTGTTTCGATGCTGGCAACAATAGTTGCCCCGACTAATACCATGGCAAGAGGCCCTATAGCTGTATCAAAAATGGCGACAACACGTTCATTTCGGGCAAACAGCCCGGGGACATGATTAGCTGTTACTGGGTTTACTGAAAAAAGTTCCCCCGGAATATGGATCATTTGTCTTAATGTTCCATCAATTGGCATGTGGACTCTGTGGTAATCCCTGGGAGAAAGATAGATTGTCGCAAATTTACCCCCTTCGAATTCTCTGGTCAGTGCTTCGTTTCCTCCAAGAAGTGCACGAGTGCTGTAGTTGTGTTCTTTGGCCTGAATAATTCGGCCAAAGTGAATTGGCCCCAGTTGACTTACACGTCCATCGGCTGGATGGGCAAGTTTTTGCTCCCCTTCAACAATTGGGCGAGCTCCGGGCTTGAGTTCCCGGGTGAAAAATTCATTAAATGTTGAGTAATCGCCAGGATTGCTTTGTTGTGCTTCATTCATATCGACGCGATACCGGCGAATGAATTGCTCAATGATCCATGTGGTGAGTTGACCGGCGCGAGCATCGGCCAGATAACCGATCACTCTGGAAAGTAAGTGTTTCGGTAAAATATATTGTAAGGCAACCTGTAGTTTATCAAGCACGTTAAATAACCTCTTTTCAGGAGTTTAGATGAATCCATCTTTCATCGTTTATTTATTCTGCGTGAGGGACACTTTGATGTCCATCATTTGTCTTTTAGACAATTAGCGCGGTGGAATATGTCGGCTTGGGCGATTTTGCTCCATACTTTGCAAAATTTTCAAATAGCTTTGATAGCGTTGTTCGCTAACCTGACCGGATTTGACCGCTTCAACGAATGCGCAACCGGGATCGCTGATGTGTTTACAATCTCTGAATTTACAGAGTCCCTGAAGTTGGGCCAGTTCGCGAAATCCTTCTGTTACTTGAGCCGCATCTAAATGCCAGAGTTGAAACTCCCGGATCCCCGGAGAGTCGATAAGGCGTCCGCCATCAGGAAGCAGATACAGCCTAGCTGTGGTTGTCGTATGTTGACCCAGACCGGATGTATTGGACACTTCTTTGGTCTGTGTTTGGATATCCGGAAGCAGCATATTGACCAGTGATGATTTGCCAACCCCCGACTGTCCGACAAACACACTGGTTTTTCCCCGAAGCTGTGATTTGAGTTCGTCCATGCCATATTCACTGATGCTGCTGGCTGTCAAAATACGGTAATTCAAACGACGGTATTCATCGAGAACCGGTTCGATGGAGCGGTGCATTTCATTGGTGAATAAGTCAATTTTATTCAGTAAAATCACAGGTTCCAGATGGGTGTTTTCAACTGCAACCAAATAGCGATCAATGATGTCGTGGGAAAATTCGGGTTTGAGTGCACTGACGATGATGACTTGATCGATATTAGCCGCGATCGCTTTTAATCCATCATAATAGTCGGGTCGTTCTAGTTTCGAACGACGTTCATGAACAGCTTCGACCATGCCGGTGATCCCTGAGTGGCTTTCGTCTCCTTTGCGCCAGATGACTTCATCTCCTGTCACAAGAGAGTCAATCGTTCTGCGTATATTGCAACGGAATATTTGTCCATCACTTGCCTGAATATCGGCATGTTGGCCGAATCGGCTAATGACAATACCCGATTCAGCAGCACCGAGTTGCTCTTCACTCCATTCGAGCTGGTCGTGTTGATGAAGCCTTTTTTGCGCGTTGACATGCATCCGTCTGAGCTGGCTTTGATTGAGTCGTTTCTTTTTTGCCACAATGTGCTGCTTGTTTTAACTATTAGAATAAACGTCTATGATACCTGTAATTAGGTCATACGGAAAAGTTTAGTCAAATAGGTGAAAGATGACAGTCAGTGAAAAAAATTTGATCTGGGTAGATATGGAGATGACCGGACTGGATCCACTCCGGCATAAAGTGATTGAAATTGCAACAATTGTGACGAATTCCCAGCTTCAGGTTTTAGCTGAAGGGCCGGTTATTGCGATTCATCAGAATGAAGAAGAACTCTTGGCTATGGATGAATGGTGTACCCGGACTCATACGGCATCTGGTTTAGTTGAGAGAGTTCGTCAGAGTCAGATAAGTGAGCTTCAGGCTACTCGTGAAACACTCGATTTCGTACGTCAGTGGTTACCCGAAGGCGTATCACCTATGTGTGGTAATACCATCGGCCAGGATCGCCGTTTTATGAGTATTCATATGCCTGAGTTGGAAGCTTTTTTCCATTATCGGAATATTGATGTCAGTACGATTAAAGAACTGGCCCGACGCTGGCGCCCTGAGTTACTCGATGGCGTTAAGAAAACTGGGACGCATTTGGCATTAGATGATATTCGCGAGTCTATCGAGGAACTTCGTCATTACCAGAAAACTTTTTTCAATTTGGCTGGATAATCACCAACCAGATGGTTTTTGAGAAAATTTCTGGGGTAAAGGGTTGCAAATTAATAGCAGGTTCGTATAATTCGCAGCCCTATAAGGCAGGCAATTTAGTAATTGTTTGTTGGGCGGCACTAGCTCAGTTGGTAGAGCGCGACCTTGCCAAGGTCGAGGTCACGAGTTCGAACCTCGTGTGCCGCTCCAAATTTTGATATATGTTGTTCCAGGTTTGCTTTAGAAATGCGGCACTAGCTCAGTTGGTAGAGCGCGACCTTGCCAAGGTCGAGGTCACGAGTTCGAACCTCGTGTGCCGCTCCAAATTTTGATATATATTGTTTCAGATTTGCTTTAGAAATGCGGCACTAGCTCAGTTGGTAGAGCGCGACCTTGCCAAGGTCGAGGTCACGAGTTCGAACCTCGTGTGCCGCTCCAATTCTTCTTTTCTTCCTCTATTGTCTTCAATTATTGTATCGATGGTTTTATTTTCTGTATTTTCTAAGTCAATTGGCCGGCTCATCACCAGGGTAAAGTGCTTTGATCCAGTGGCGTGGGATTGCTAGCGAATCCTTCGAGGGTAGGCTCAGTCTAGAACGTATTATGAACTTTTCGGGAGTTGTTTTCCTGTATCAATCTCAGTTGTAACAGTCAGCGGAATATTGTACACCTCGATGGATTGTCCTTTTGAATCAGTGATTCTAAAATCATAAGGTCCGGTGCCGAAACCACTTGAAGCAAGAAAATAGTTATATGTGGTACGAGGTAAAGTGGTATAGGTCGTTGTATTACTTTGACGGTATTCTAATTTTGTGATTCGATACCGGCTATCTCTGACCTGAACGGCTGTCCACCATTGACTTGAACCTTCTTTAAAGTAAAGCTTAATGTCGCCAGCGTTGTTGTTGGCAATATAATGCCATGTGATCGGAATATTCCCTTTAGAGGTATCGTCAATTTTGGCAAATGCGGTTTGATCTAAATCTAAATCACCTTTTGAGCATTCAGGGCATTGATCATCAACTCTGACTTTGACACTTTTTCCGGTTGCGGTGCTGGTGACCAGAATCATTCCTCCACATGCTTGAGAACCATTATAGTCTGTTGCATTAATCGCCGTGGTAAGAATGGAATCATCTGTGGGAAAACTGCAGTTTCCACCGCCTCCATAACTATAGAATGTACCTTCACCTGAATGTTCAGTGGTACTGCTTGCCTGAGTAAGAGGACTTAGTGCAATGGCGGGAATGATAAACGACGAGAGTAGTAAACGATTGCGTAAGATAAACATAACAACTCCTTTATTAACAATATGATTAATATAGAGGGTTTATCCTGCATTTTCGATATGAATATATAAGTTTTATATTAGATAGATGCAGTTGTGATTGTTTGTGTTTCAATCGCTGAAAATTTTTGTGTTTGGATGATCACAAGATGAAAGGTATCTAATGGAATGATGGTTTGATTTTGTGAGATGCATCAAAATTTTGGGTGCCTTTGGTGATTGAACTTTTAGTTTGGGTTTTATTGTGAAATTTTATTCAGAAAGCAATTAAATAATTAAAATTCAAATAGATATGTTTTTATTGATATTGACTCAAAATTTTTAACTATTTGTTAAAACTATTACTATTGTTAAAATCTATCGGTTTGTTCGATAAAATGAATTTGCTAGTTAATGACTCTAAGCTTATATCTATATAACCCCGATTCGAGATAAGGCGTCATAATATCCGGTGGAACGGCACAATCGCCATTAGTGAGACTTTCTTATCTCGAAGCAAGGATTACACCAATGAGAGCATAATAATAGGAGATTTCGCATGGCTGATATGAGCAAGTGCCCCTTCCACCATACTGCCGGTGGTGGTACGACTAACCGGGAGTGGTGGCCGAATCAATTACGGTTATCCATTCTTCACCAGCACTCTAAAAAATCGAATCCGATGGATGAAGATTTTAATTATGCTGAAGAATTTAAAAGTCTGGATCTTGCGGCAGTGAAAAAAGATCTGGCAGCATTAATGACTGATTCCCAAGATTGGTGGCCTGCTGATTTCGGCCATTATGGGCCTTTATTTATCCGGATGGCTTGGCATAGTGCCGGAACCTACCGTACTGGTGATGGCCGTGGCGGCGGTGGTACAGGTAGTCAGCGTTTTGCTCCCCTGAATAGCTGGCCAGATAATGTGAATCTTGATAAAGCCCGCCGTTTACTTTGGCCGATTAAACAGAAATATGGCCGAAAAATTTCCTGGGCTGATTTAATGATTTTAACCGGTAATGTAGCACTGGAATCAATGGGTTTTAAAACCTTTGGTTTTGCTGGTGGACGCGAAGACATTTGGGAACCAGAAGAAGATGTCTACTGGGGTAATGAAAAAACATGGTTAGAGGATGAGCGCTATTCAGGCGAGCGTGATTTAGAAGATCCATTGGCAGCTGTTCAGATGGGACTGATTTATGTTAACCCTGAAGGACCTAATGGTAATCCTGATCCGGTTAAAGCGGCGGTGGATATTCGTGAAACGTTTGCGCGCATGGCGATGAATGATGAAGAAACCGTTGCGCTGATTGCTGGTGGCCATACATTTGGTAAAACCCATGGTGCAGGTGATGCGGCATTGGTCGGTCCTGACCCAGAAATGGCTGGTATCGAAGAGCAGGGGTTAGGCTGGCGAAGTAGTTATGGTTCGGGTAAAGCGGGTGATGCAATTACCAGTGGTTTGGAAGTGACCTGGACAACCACGCCGACACAATGGAGTAACAATTTCTTTGAAAACTTGTTTGGTTATGAATGGGAGCTGATTAAAAGCCCGGCAGGTGCTTATCAGTGGATTGCCAAAGATGCACCTAATTCAGTTCCATTAGCTCATGATGCTTCAAAACATCAGCGTCCAACCATGTTGACTACGGATTTGTCGTTACGCCTTGATCCGGCTTATGAGAAAATTTCTCGTCGTTTCTATGAAAACCCGGATGAATTTGCTGATGCCTTTGCCCGTGCCTGGTTTAAACTGACTCATCGTGATATGGGGCCTCGTTCTCGTTATTTGGGACCAGAAGTGCCTGGTGAAGAGCTGATCTGGCAAGACCCTATTCCAGCTGTCGATCATACATTGGTCAATGAGCAGGATGTTGCAGCTTTGAAAAAAGTTATTGAAGATTCGGGATTGTCTGTGGGTGAGTTGGTTTCAACAGCCTGGGCTTCTGCATCGACATTCCGTGGTTCGGATATGCGTGGTGGTGCTAATGGTGCCCGTATTCGTCTGGCTCCTCAGAAAGACTGGGACATGAATCAGCCTGAGCAATTAGCGAAAGTGTTGAAAGTTCTGGAAGGTATTCAGAGTGATTTTAATCAGGCTCAAAGTAGTGATAAAAAAATATCTCTGGCTGATTTGATTGTTTTAGCTGGTGGTGTTGGTGTTGAACTTGCGGCTAAAAATGCCGGTCAGTCAGTTGATGTTCCATTTACGCCGGGGCGTATGGATGCCTCTCAAGAGCAGACTGATGTTGAGTCATTCGCGTTTCTTGAACCGATCGCTGATGGTTTTCGTAACTATCAGAAAGCGAAGTTTAGTGTGAGTGCAGAAGAGATGTTGGTTGATCGGGCACAGCTTTTGACTCTGACAGCGCCTGAAATGACAGTGTTAGTGGGTGGATTGAGGATGCTCAACACCAATGTCGGTCATTCGAGCCATGGGGTTTTCACGCATCGTCAGGATACATTATCAAACGATTTCTTCGTTAATCTGCTTGATATGGATACGCAGTGGAAGAGTGTGAGTGATGATGAGTCATTGTTTGAAGGTCGCGATCGTAAAACAGGTGACGTGAAATGGACTGGAACGCGTATTGATTTGGTATTTGGATCGAACTCTCAATTACGTGCACTGGCAGAAGTGTATGCAACTGAAGATTCACAGGCTAAGTTTGTTCATGATTTCGTATCGGCCTGGACTAAAGTGATGGAATTGGATCGTTTTGACTTAGTTTAATTGTCGCTGTTGAATAACGGTTTCTCATAAAACAGCATTTGAAATTTTCAAATGCTGTTTTTTTGTGTCGTTCTTTTGAGTTTTATTACACTTGAGGGTATGTGCTGCATTTGTATTCGGGGGACGGTACAATCGGGAAATACATATGTTTAAAGGATGTTTCCCTCATGAACACGATGTTTGCTGCATTTGATCCCCGATTAGTTGTCCGTGATTTTTTGAGCTTAACCGGTAAGCAAAAAATAGCATTAGGATTAATGTGTCTGGCTGTTTTGCTTCCTTCGATAGCTGATCGTTCGCTGTTTCATCCGAGCAGGCTTGATTTGGTTTATATTATTGCCGGTCTGAGTGGCATCATCTGTGTGTTCCTGATTAATATGCGTAAACTGTCGAACTTTCAGTTCGGTCTGGTGAATGCTTTTGTCTATGGTGCAGCGGCTTATTATTCGACTTATTATGGTGATGCAGCGCTGAACTTTTTGTTTTACTTTCCTTTTCAGTTTATTGGGGCGTATTTCTGGTCCAAACATATGGAGAATAGCGAGGTTAAAGTTCGGGCTCTTACTTTGTCGCAATCGCTTATTTATCTGGTTTTCTTATCGGTTTGTATTTATGGCTATGGTTACTATTTAGTCCATTATACGAATGATGCAATGCCTTATGTAGACTCATCAACCAATATGATCAGCATCTTTGCCATGTTGTTGATGGTGAAAGGTTACTGGGAACAATGGATTGGCTGGGTTGTTGTTAATGTACTTTCGGTCTGGATGTGGGTTGTCGCCGGTCGTTTTAATCCGGCGGCATATGCGGTATTAGTTATGTGGATTGCTTATCTGGCTAATAGTATCTATGGTGCTGTCAACTGGTATAAATCTTGTCGTTTAAGCTTTTTTGAAACGGCTAAATAGAGTTGATTAACCTGAGCCGTGCATGCCCAGGTTATGGCTGAATATTATGAGAGATTTTTAGCATTTTGAGTCTTGCTTGCTTGGGAAGTGTTTTGAGTCGGTGGTGATAAGGCAATAATGGTTTCCTCTGCTTCCGGTTGGTAGCCGTTGCCTATCATGGGAACCAGTAACCCTTTTTTATCGACAACGAATAAAGGTAACGCCTCTTTTTGACGTTCTTTATATGCTTGCCAGTCGAATGCTTCTTTGAGTTTGGTTGTTTTAACCTGCCATCCTTGTTTGAGAAGTGAGTTTAGCTTGGTAAAGGTACAATCTTCTGAGAACAGAATTTGCCGGGCCCGAAAAGCAGTACTTTCCTGATTGGCGAATCCTTTCCCTTGTGTTGACCGGATGGAGTAAACCTGTTCAGGACTGAACGTGTAAGCAAAATGGGCAATTGCATTGGCATTCTGATGGCGGTTAGGTGAGAGTGCAAAAACTTGTCGAATGGATGAAAAATCCAGTATTGCCTCGGCTTGTTCTGATTGCGGGTTGCCATAATAAACATCTAATCCGTCCATTCGTGCTAACCGATAGTTTTCCCATACCGGATCGGCTAATAATACATTAAATTCAGCTTTGCGTAGTGCTTTAGCGATGGAGCGCGCTAATGTATTCGCTCCGATCAGAAGAATGCCGCTTGGGGCTTCTTGTACGACACCTAATAATCGTGCGACAGGTCCTGCTGTCAGGCTTTGTAAGATGACTGTGGCAATGATGACTGCAAATGACAGTGAGACTAGTTTATCAGCATCTGCAACGCCTGCTTGTTGAAGTCGCAAAGCAAATAGGGAGCTAACTGCAGCTGCGACAATCCCTCGAGGAGCTATCCAGGAAAGAAATGCCCTATCCCGCCAGCTAAGTTTCGGTGTGTAGGCGCTGCACAGGACACATAATGGCCGTGCTATGAACTGTACTACGCCTAGTAATATAAGTAGTGGCCATCCCAGAGCGATTAGATTATCAAGGTTAACCCGGGCAGCTAGCAGGATAAATAAAGCCGAAATCAGAATAACCGAGAGATCTTCTTTAAACTCCATAATGTCGGCAATATCAAGATCTGATTTGTTGGCTAATACCATTCCCATAACCGTGACGGTTAACAGTCCTGATTCATGTTGGAGTTGCTCGCTTAATGAATATGCAAGTAAGACTATGGCCAGCACTCCAACCTTTCTTAAATAAAGCGGAACCCAGCCGCGTTTTAGTGCAGTGGCGACGGCAAAACCTGCTCCTAATCCCAATATCCCTCCTAATCCTATGGTTTTGCTGATAATAGCAATGCCGTGGATGATAGCCACCTGAGAAGCCTGAACCATAATAAAGTCAAACATGAGGACAGCAAAAATTGCGCCCAGAGGATCGACAATGATGCCTTCCCATCTTAGAATTTTGTCCAGTTCGGTGCGGGGGCGAATAGTACGTAATAAAGGGGCAACGACGGTCGGACCGGTCACGACCATAATTGAGCCAAATAGCAGCGAGACACGCCAGGAGATCCCAAGCAGAAAATGACTGGTGCAAGTCAGGATTGCGAATGTGACGAATAGCCCGACACTGACTAGATTCCACACGACCTTGACGAGCCCTTTAATCTCATGAAAGCGTAATGTAAGAGCACCTTCGAATAAGATAATTGCAACGGCAATGGAAACCAGCGGGAAAAGGAGTTTTCCCATCAGTAGATCGGGATCGAGGAGCTGGCCGATGGGCCCTAAAAAAAGTCCTGCGGCTAGTAAGAATAGAATAGCGGGTAGTTTGAGTCGCCAGGCTATCCATTGAGCAGCGAGTGAAATGGCAGCAATTAGTGATAATGCCAGAGCAAGATTTGTCATGTGTTTGGCTCTTAAAGGATTCAGTGAAATCGTAGCTATTCGAAAAAAATGGTCAAGTTTATGTGATAAATATTTGCTGATTTTTTATGTATATTGTTAAAAATTAGTTGATTAGGTTCAATTGTCAACGGACCATCTAAAGTAATTTGTGAGATAGAAAGATGATAACAGGAGATTTAAGGCTACTTGCCAGAAATTTCCTGTTGGTTACGCTGTTTTGAGTTGAAGGTGGGGGCTGTTGTTTATTCCTTATTCCTTAATATATTTTTGCGTGTCTTTTGTTCTTTTTTCCCGGTAATCCCCATACGTAATAACAGAACCTTGAGATGAGTATTAATCAATTCTAGTCTATCTTGTAGGTGATGATTAAAAGTGAGTCCGACGACGGCAGAAGTGGTTCCCAATTATCGATAAAGCGGCAGTGTGGGATTCTGAACATTGCTCGCTCAACGGCTGACTATCAGCCTTTTGGACTATCTGTTGAGGAAATTGAGTTGCGTCGTATCATTGACGAAATTCACTTCCAGTATCCGTTTATGGGCAGTAGGCGAATTTGAAACGAGCTGGCTAAAAAAGGGCATCACGTTAATCGTAAGCGTATTGTTCGGATCATGCGCGATATGGGCATTGGGGTCCACTTCTTTATATACGATTATATATATGTTTTGATGCTTATCAGGCATCCCGGGGAAGACCCTTTTCAATAATTCGGATTAATCGTTGCGTCTGACGCGTTATCGTTGCCAGTTTCTTATGCTGTTGTTTTAGAGCTCAGTTAATATGTTCTTGCACTAATGGGGTTGCTGTTTTCTTGTGTGCTTCTAAGGTCGTTATAATACTTGGTGAAGCGGGGGTATTCCCAAGTGCTACTGCTATATTTCGTTGCCATCATATATAGCCGATACGACGAATGGGTGACCCTTCTGTTTTTTTGAGAAATGTGCTCTCATCCCATTGGAATTAGGTTAAAAGGGATACTTTGTCAAGTTCGTGTCGTGCCAGAAAATCAGATTCTGTGCCAAGAGTGCTATGGCGATTCCAGGGACAGACAAGCTGACAATCATCACACCCATAGATACGGTTGCCCATAAATGGCCTGAATTGTTCAGGGCTCGGTCCGTCATTTTCGATGGTTAAATAAGAGATACAGCGCCTTGCATCAACCTGGTAAGGGGAAATAATTGCCTGAGTTGGGCATTGTTTCATACATGCGACACAATGACCGCATTGCTCTTGAACCGATTGATCGATAGGGAGAGGAATATTTACCAGTAGTTCTCCTAGAAAAAACCAGGAACTATCGTGCTGATTGATTAACAGAGTATGTTTCCCTGTCCATCCAAGACCTGCTTTTTTTGCCAGAGGGCGCTCCATGACGGGAGCTGAGTCAACAAAAGGACGGTATTCAAGGCCGGCGTAGACAGTTTTGATCTTCTCTGCCAGATGCTTTAAGCGTTTGCGAAGCACTTTATGGTAGTCTCGTCCTAAAGCATAACGGCTGATATAAGCTTGATTGGGATTTTTTAAAGTCGTCGCAAAGCCCGCATTACGGGGGAGGTAATTCATTCTGACGCTAATCACCCGCAATGTGCCCGGATGCAATAATGTTGGATTGTTACGAAGTTCCTGATTGCGTTCTAAGAAACTCATCCGGCCATGATAGTTTTGTGCTAGTCAATGCTGGTAAGCCTGATGGTGAGTACTAACATCAGTGTCAGTGATGGCAATATCGTTAAAGCCTAGCGCTTTTCCCCAGAGCTTGATATCTTGGGCTAATCTTTGTAAGTCGATGTTAGGATCTGGAACCATGGTTAATATTACAGATGATTTTACCGCGACTTTACCATATTCATTATGGACAGCCGAACAGGTTAAACAAGCCGAACCCCAACTTGCTGAACAGGGCAAGATATCTTTAGATCAATTAATGGAGCGAGCCGGAACGGGTAGTTATCATCTACTTCGTTGCCACTGGCCTGATGCCCGACGCTTATTAATTATAGCGGGAGGAGGAAACAATGGTGGAGATGGCTTAGTTGTAGCCCGTCTCGCTGCGGAGCAGGGGTTTACTGTTGAATTATTGTTGCATGGGGATCCGGTCCATTTCCCTAATGAAGCATCTTGTGCCTGGCAAAAATTACAGGGTGCAAATGTTCGGATGTTGGATACATTGTCTCAGGCTGGTCCGTGTGATGTTGTGATTGATGCATTATTGGGATCGGGCCTTAAAGGCGCTGTTCGCTCTGACTGTATTGATTTGATTACTCAAATGAATGCATTGAACTCTCCTGTTCTGGCTCTGGATATACCTTCCGGGTTGAGTGCTGATACCGGTCAACCACTTGGAATTGCCGTTAAAGCTACTGCGACAATTACATTTATTGGGATCAAACAAGGCCTTTTGACCGGTCAGGCAGCTGCTTACTGTGGAGACATTCTGTATTCGAATTTGGGACTGTCTAAGCCTTTAGAAAATTGGCACAAAGGGCGTGTACAGCGAGGTGATTATGCCCGTTTTAAAAAATGGTTGCCGTTTCGCAGTGTTATTGCTCATAAAGGGTATTTTGGTCGAGTTGTTTTGCTTGGCGGTGATTATGGCACTGCTGGTGCGATTCGATTGGCCGGTGAAGCGTGTCAGCGGACCGGAGCCGGACTCATTGAAGTACTAACGCGTCCTGAGCATCTTTCAATTGTTTTGTCTGGTCGTCCTGAACTTATGGCCCACGGATTAACGCTGACTGATCAGGTACAGTTGAGCCGGTCAATTCAACAGGCGAGTGTTTTAGTTGTGGGGCCTGGGCTTGGACAAAGTGACTGGTCGAAGTGGCTCTGGCAGTATGCACTTGAGAGTGATAAGCCATTAGTGCTTGATGCCGATGGCCTTAATTTATTGGCACAAGAGCCAAAAGCCCGAGGAAACTGGATTTTAACTCCTCATCCGGGGGAGGCCGCACGATTGTTAGCGTGTCAGGTGAGAGATGTTGAGCAGGATCGTTTTGCTGCGGCTATCAAAATTGCCAGACGATATGATGCGGTTGTTGTGCTTAAAGGCGCAGGTACGATAGTCGCAACACCAGATGAACAATGCTATGTATTAGCGGTTGGTAATCCGGGAATGGCTAGTGGTGGCATGGGCGATGTCCTTTCAGGTATAATCGGTGGTTTGCTTGCTCAGCATGTGCCGGCAGTTGATGCAGCATGTTTGGCTGTATGTTTGCATGGTGAAGCGGCAGACAGGGCTGCAGTGAACGGTCAACGGGGAATGCTCGCTGGCGATTTATTACCCGAAATAAGGGTATTGGTGAATCCGGAACAGATGGAATGAATTGGCAAATTAACCTGAATGATGCTCAAGCAACTGTTGCTCTGGGACGCAATATTGCAAGAGGTCTTAATCAGGCAATGACGATTTTTTTGGAAGGTGATCTTGGTGCGGGGAAAACGACGCTAACCCGGGGCATTATTCAGGGATTGGGCCATCAGGGAAATGTTAAAAGCCCGACTTATACGCTGGTTGAGCCTTATGAGCTTGATCCCTGGCAGGTTAACCATTTTGATCTTTATCGTTTGGCTGATCCGGAAGAACTTGAGTTTATTGGTGTGCGTGATTATTTTGGACCAGGTCAGTTAGCGATTGTTGAATGGCCGGAAAAAGGCGTAGGAATGCTTGATGATGCTGATCTGACGATTAAATTGTTTTATCAGGATTATGGGCGTTATGCTGAGTTGATAGGGCATTCGGATAGTGGCGATCAACTGGTCGATTATTTGAATAGCATTTATTTACAAGATAAGTAGTTAGCGATAGATTATTTTTTATGCAGCGGTCACAGACTTGGTTACTGGCTTTGGTTGTTTTACTGTTTTGCAGTGTGGCACAGGCCAAGCCGAACATTATTTCCAATATTCGAGTGTGGTCCGGTTCGGGACATACACGAATTGTTTTAGATTTGACGAAAAGTCCTCAGTTTAGTTTTTTTCGACTGAAAAAGCCGAATCGATTAGTGATTGACTTGTCGAAGAGCCGAACTCGTGTGGCGCTGCGTAAGGTCCATATTCGCGGTAAATTATTGACAAAACTACGTTATAGTAAATCGCCCCGAAAGGGGGGGATCAGGTTGGTTGCCGATCTTAGCCACCTTGTGAAGCCAACTGTTTTTCCTCTGCCTGCTGCTGGCAAATATGGCCCCCGGTTAGTTATTGATCTTCCCGATCATAGTTCATTTCCTAAGCAGTTACTTCAAACTAGTAAAAAGCCGGTTAAAAGTGAAAAAGCGGTTGTGTCTGATGAGCGTAAAATTATTATCGCGATTGATGCCGGCCACGGTGGTAAGGATACAGGTGCGATAGGACCTGACGGAATTGATGAGAAAAATGTAACGTTACCGATTGCCAAGCGGTTAGCCAGATTAGTTAACCGTGAACGAGGAATGAAAGCGGTTCTTATTCGCAAAGGTGATTATTTTATTCCGCTTGATAAGCGTTCTGAATTGGCTCGGAAAAGTCATGCGGATATGTTGATTTCAATTCATGCTGATGGCTTTGCATCTCCCAAACCTCGAGGTGCATCAGTATGGGTCTTGTCGGCAAGAAGGGCGAACCGGGAAATCGGCCGCTGGTTAGACAGGAGTAAGCAGCCTACTGAATTGCTTGGAGGTGCCGGAGAAGTTTTAAAAACGACTCCCAATGATCAATATCTTGCCCGTGCATTACTGGATATGAGTATGGATCATTCCATGAACTCTGGATTTCGGATTGCCAGCGATATTGTCAATCAGTTGAAAAAAGTGACCGTGATGCATAAGCGGGTTCCTCAGCATGCCAGTCTTGCTGTCCTCAAATCACCTGATATTCCATCAATGCTGGTTGAAACAGGATTTATTACCAATCCGATTGAGGAACGTTTGTTAAGTTCTCCTCATCACCAGCAAGTTTTAGCCAGAGCTATTTTCTTAGGGCTTCGCAAGTATTATCGTCAGCATCCTCCGCTGGGAACCTGGTATGCCATGCATTATGGTAAGGTGAAATATACCGTTAAAAGAGGTGATTCGCTTTCTTTGATTGCAGATCGCTATCGTACTTCGATTCGGGCGTTAAAAACGGCTAACCGTTTATCCAACAGTCGTCTTTACGTTGGGCAGGTTTTAGTGATTCCTCGTAGCTGATCATAAAGGATATAGAGTATGCCTATTCGAGTTCTGCCAACTCAGCTTGCGAACCAGATTGCAGCTGGTGAAGTGGTTGAGAGACCGGCATCAGTTGTCAAAGAACTTGTTGAAAATAGTCTGGATGCCGGGGCAAGTTCGATTGAAATTGAAATTGATCGCGGGGGTCATAAACGAATTCTGATTCGCGATAATGGTGGGGGGATTCATGAAAATGAATTGACCCTGGCTTTATCCCGACATGCAACTAGTAAGCTTAGCAGTCAGGATGATTTGGAACATATTGCCACATTAGGATTTCGCGGTGAAGCATTAGCTAGTATTAGTTCGGTTTCCCGGTTGACGTTGACTTCTCATCCTTCTGACCAGGATAACGCCTGGCAGGCTCGTGCATCGGGTCGTGATATGGCTGTTGAAGTTTTACCAGCAGCACATCCGGTAGGGACTTCTGTTGAGGTGCTTGATCTTTTTTTTAATACCCCTGCCAGACGAAAATTTCTACGCAGCGAAAAGACTGAATTTACGCATATCGATGAGCTGATAAAACGGCTGGCATTGAGCCATTACGATGTATCAATGAAACTGTCTCATAATGGTAAGCTGTTACGTCAGTTCCGTGCTGTAACAAACCGTGAACGATATGACAAGCGAGTGTCTGGGGTGCTTGGTAACGGGTTTATTAAACAGGTAGTTCAACTTGACAACCAACATCAGAACATGCGACTTTGGGGATGGTTGGGGCTTCCTGAAATCGCTCGCAGTGGTTATGATCAACAGTACTTTTATGTCAATGGTCGGGTCATTCGGGATAAACTGATCCATCATGCGATTCGTCAGAGTTTCGCACACTACCTTGATGAACATCTAAATCCTTCTTTTGTCCTGTATTTGGAGATCCCTCCAGAGCAGGTTGATGTGAATGTGCATCCGACAAAACATGAAGTTCGTTTCCATCAGGCTCGATTGGTTCATGATTATATTCAGCGAGTTTTAGTCGATGTATTAAAAACGTCGATGGGAGAGCCGTCTTCTCTGTCAGAAGCTCCAACACATGGCTATGTATCATCTGAAACTCAAGAAAGTTTTGTTTCTGAATTGTCTTCTGAAAAAACACTGTATCAACCTAAGTCATTAAATTTTCAACCACAATCCCGTCCTGGTCGAAAACAGATAGCGACCCAAACCCAGTGGTTAGATCAAACGCATACGGATGCGTCAGGTGAGCTAATACATCATGATACGGATGTATCTTCATCAGCTGTTTTGAGGCCACTGCAGTTGATTGAATCACGTTATTTGCTCGTGGGAGATCAGGTTTCTCAAATGGCGCTTTTAGATCTTGCTCTGGCCTGGCAACTATATAATCAGCAACGTTTTTTAGAGCAATGGGCTAAAGGGCTTGTTCGGGCACCTTTATTGTTACCGCAAAAGATAAAACTTGAATCTAGTGCCCAGCAGTGGGTTAGTCAACACTTGCAACTATTTGAGCAGTTAGGTTTTCTGCTTCGTGGTGATCAGATGACTCTGGTTCTGATGGAAGTCCCCAGTTGTCTACGTAGAGCAAACCATCAGAATATGATTGCAATGCTTGCAGAGAATTGTGCCAGAGCAAGTACAACATCAATTGAAGATCCTAATTGGTGTTGCCAGCAACTTGCTAAAGTTGGCAGTTTGCAGCTCAGTTTTAACTGGTCTGCTGCTTTAGGTATTTACCAGCAGGTTCTGGATCCACAAACAGGATATTTACCAGAATCTTTATTATTTGCGTTTAGTGGTGAACAATTATTGGAGATTGCCCGTAAATGAATCAACTGCCTGTTTTGACCCTGATGGGGCCTACAGCCTCAGGTAAGACGGCTTTGGCAATGGCGCTCTATGATCGTTTGCCGGCCCGGCTTGTGAGTGTTGATTCAGCGCTAGTTTATCGGGAAATGAATATAGGTACGGCAAAACCTACTGCGCAAGAACAAAGTCGTTATCCACATGCTTTAATTGATATTCGGGATCCGCTACAGAACTATTCTGCAGCCTCCTTTTATAAGGATGTAATTCGTGAAATTGATGAAGCTCACCACCAAGGACAGTTGCCGATTTTAGTTGGTGGAACTATGCTTTATTTCAAAGCTCTATTAGAAGGGATTTCTGAATTGCCTAGTGCAAATGAAGAACTTCGGGAGCAGATTTCTGAAGAGGCCCGGCAACATGGATGGCCTGCTCTTCACGAGCAATTGGCCCAATTTGACCCGATAAGTGCTGAGCGAATTCATCCTAATGATCCTCAGCGGTTAACGCGAGCGATTGAAGTTTATCGTCTATCAGGACAAAGTCTGACACAGCTGACGGCAATTAAGCGTGATCCATTACCTTATCGATTTTATCAATTTGCTATGGCTCCGGCTGAACGCCAGACTTTGCATCATCGTATCGAACAACGTTTTGATTCGATGATTGAAAAGGGATTTGAAATGGAGGTCAATCAACTGATAAGGCGTGGTGATTTATCTTTATCACTGCCTTCGATGCGCTGTGTCGGATACCGGCAAATGTGGCAATATTTGAGTGGTGAATATGATTTTGAACAGATGCGTTTTAAGGCATTAGCGGCAACCAGACAATTGGCAAAGCGCCAGCTTACTTGGCTTAGAAGTTGGTCTGATGTCTGCTGGTTAGATTCCGAATCGACTGATGTTTTTAACGATTTGTTAAATAAGTTCCCGAGAAACTTGAAATTCTGTCTATAAGGCCGCAGTTTACTGGTATATAATTAATTTTATTATCCGGCACTATATTTACTATAAAAAATAAGGAAAACATCAATGGCTAAGGGGCAATCATTACAAGACCCATTTTTAAATGCGCTGCGTCGGGAACGAATCCCTGTTTCTATTTATTTAGTGAATGGTATTA
Source organism: Candidatus Celerinatantimonas neptuna (assembly GCA_911810475.1). Lineage (NCBI taxonomy): Bacteria > Pseudomonadati > Pseudomonadota > Gammaproteobacteria > Celerinatantimonadaceae > Celerinatantimonas > Candidatus Celerinatantimonas neptuna. The sequence goes on along the minus strand of OU461276.1, from coordinate 685,427 downwards.
AACTGCAGGGACAAGTTGAATCGTTTGATCAGTTTGTCATTTTATTAAAAAACACGGTTAGTCAAATGGTCTATAAACATGCTATTTCGACGGTCGTACCAGCCAGACCTGTGTCACATCATACTCCGACAGAGAATGGTGAAGCATAATCGCGTCTGGTTTTGAAGTGATGGATAAGGAGTTTTAAAACTTGTTTGACCGCTATGAAGCCGGTGAGCGGGCTGTTCTCGTTCATATTCATTTTTCAGTTGAAGATGAACGGGAAGACCTGCAAGAGTTAGAAATGTTGGTCAGTTCTGCTGGTGTCCAGTCAGTCGCTGTTGTGACGGGAAGTCGTAATGCGCCACATTCTAAGTACTACGTTGGAGAAGGTAAAGCTGATGAAATAGCTCAGGCAGTTCGTTTACATGAAGCGAATGTCGTGATCTTTAATCATGCTCTATCTCCTGCTCAAGAGCGGAACCTGGAACGCTTGTGTGAATGTCGGGTTCTGGATAGAACAACTTTAATTCTGGATATTTTCGCACAACGTGCCAGAACGCATGAAGGGAAACTTCAGGTCGAATTAGCCCAACTTCGCCACTTATCAACCCGTTTGGTTAGAGGATGGACGCATTTGGAGCGTCAGAAGGGGGGGATTGGTCTGCGAGGTCCGGGGGAAACTCAGCTTGAGACTGACCGTCGGTTACTCCGGATTCGTATTAAGAATATTCTTGCCCGCTTAGCTAAAGTTGGTAAACAGCGAGAACAGAGTCGCCGAGCCAGACAACGGGCTGAGGTCCCTACCGTTTCTTTGGTTGGTTATACTAACGCAGGGAAGTCAACACTTTTCAATACGATGACACAATCAGGTGTTTATGCGGCAGATCAACTTTTTGCAACACTTGATCCGACACTTCGTAAGATTGAAGTTCAGGATGTCGGCGCATCGATATTAGCGGATACCGTCGGTTTTATCCGGCATCTTCCTCATGATTTGGTTGCTGCATTTAAAGCAACTTTACAGGAAACACGTGACGCGCAGTTATTGCTTCATGTCATTGATTGTAGCGATGATCGCGTTGCTGATAATATTGAGCAGGTTCAGTTGGTGCTTGAGGAGATCGATGCGAACGAAGTTCCTCAGTTATTGGTTATGAATAAAATTGATCAGTGTGAGGGTATTGAACCACATCTTGATCGTGATGATGAAGGGCAACCGTTGCGGGTATGGATCAGTGCGCAGCAGGAATTAGGTATTGACTTATTGCTTCAGGCTATTAGCGAACGGTTATCTGGAACGATGGTCGAAGAGCAGCTACACCTACCATTAACGGCAGGTCGTTTGCGCAGCCAGTTATATCAGCTTGAAGCGGTTTCTCATGAGTCATTCGATGAGCAGGGAAATTGGCTGCTTGACGTTCGTATGCCTCAGGTTGAGTGGCAGAGGTTGTGTAAGCGATATGAATCGCAGATGCCTAGTTTTATAAATTCAGTACGGACGAACTAAAGTTTAATCAGAACAAACAGCGGAGAGTCAAATGGCCTGGAACGAGCCTGGCAACAAGGGGAATGGTAATCGTGACCCTTGGGGAAACAGAAACAAAAATCAGGGCCCTCCTGATTTAGATGCTATTTTAGGAAAATTGGGCCGACGTTTGATGGGGTTATTCGGAGGTAAGCCTTCGGGAGGGCGTTCGGGTACGAGTCCGTTTAACGGGCGGATCATCGTGGGCGTTTTAGCACTGTTAGTCATTATTTGGGTGATTAGCGGTTTTTATACGATTAAAGAGGCTCAACGAGGTGTTTTGCTTCGTTTCGGTGCCTATCAGGGAACGGTCGTTCCAGGACTTCACTGGAAACCGACCTTCGTTGATAGAGTGATTCCGGTTGATGTCAAGTCGATTCGATCTATTCCTGCATCAGGTTTCATGTTGACTGAAGATGAAAATGTTGTACGTGTTGAACTAGATGTGCAATATCGTGTGTCTAATCCGGAAAAATATCTTTTCAGTGTGACCAATGCCGATGATAGTTTACGTCAAGCGACAGATAGTGCACTTCGTTATGTGATCGGTCACACCAAAATGGATAACATTTTGACTGTAGGTCGTGAACAGGTTCGTCAGGAAACCTGGAAATTAATTGAAAAGATTATCAAACCATATGATATGGGACTAACGGTTGTCGATGTGAACTTCTTGCCGGCACGACCACCTGAAGAAGTCAAAGATGCCTTTGATGATGCGATTGCTGCCCAAGAAGATGAACAGCGTTATATCCGGGAAGCTGAAGCTTATGAACGGGCTGTAGAGCCTAAAGCTCGTGGTAATGTACAACGTATTATTCAGCAGGCTGAAGCTTATAAACAACAGGTTGTTCTGAATGCAGAAGGTGAAGTCGCTCAGTTTGAGAAATTACTTCCTGAGTATCGTCAGGCACCAAAAATTACTCGTGAACGGTTGTATTTGCAGACCATGGAATCGATTTATGGTAAATCAGCGAAGATTTTCCTCGATGTTAAGCATGGCGGCGGCAATATGATTTATCTGCCTATCGATAAGTTATTAGAGCATGCGAAACATCGTAAAAGTGCGACGGTAACAGATAGTGATCCATCGTCTGTGAAATCGAGCGATTCGACTTCGAATCATAATCAAAGCGATAGTTCAATACCATTGCGTAGCGATTCTCGCAGCAATCGTTATGGGAGGAATTAAAGTATGAAACAGTATGGAATTATTGCTTTAATTGTCGTGTTATTGCTGGGTTATTCGTCTGTTTTTGTTGTGCAACAAGGGCAGCGGGGATTGGTGATTCAATTTGGTAAAATAAAGCGAAGTGCTGATAATCAGCCGGAAATTTATTCGCCAGGGCTTCATTTTAAAGTCCCTTTTATTGATTCGGTTCGAAAATTGGATGCCCGGATTCAAACGATGGATGGTAGTCCGGACCGCTTCTTCACTTCTGAGAAAAAAGATCTGATCATTGATTCGTATGTAAAATGGCGGATCAGCAATTTTGGTAAGTTCTTACTTTCAACTGGAGGAAGCATTTCTCAGGCTGAGTCGTTATTGAAGCGTAAGATTAATAACGGATTGCGCAGTGAGATTGGTGGCCGGACGATTGATCAGATTGTTTCTGGTCAGCGTAGTGCCATTATGGAAGAAGCGTTAAAACGTTCGGCTCGTTCGTCTGAAATCGGTGTGACTGTATTGGATGTTCGAATTAAACAGATTAATTTACCAAAAGAAGTGAGCACCAGCATCTATAAACGGATGCGTGCAGAACGACATGCAGTTGCTGCAGAACATCGTTCAGAAGGTCGCGAACAGGCAGAAATTATCAGGGCTAATGTCGATAGAACCGTGACAGTTTTATTGGCAAATGCAAAACGCAAGTCTCAGATAATTCGTGGTGAAGGTGATGCTCATGCTGCCGGAATTTATGCTAAAGCATATAGTAAAGCGCCTAAGTTCTTTGAATTCTGGCGGAGTTTGCAGGCTTATCGGAATAGCTTTGATAAAGGTGATAATGTGATGATCATCCAGCCAGACAGTCAGTTTTTTGATGTATTCAGAAAAGGGGCAAAAGCTGATTAGTCGATTGGTTGATGTTTAATGTAAAAATCCGGCCTGATTGGGTCGGATTTTTTTATTATGGATGATCGTATTGTTTAAAATGATTTGCGGGTAATTGATTCATGCTCTATGAGAATAGTTATTTAATTTTGTCATTTTTCTCCATAATTATTTTGTCATTTATGCGTAATAATTGTCCGTTGTCACTCCCATCGCTTGGTCAAATCTGGTAGACTCATTTTTTAACAACTGCACTGATTTAGGACAATGGGAAAGAATGTAGTCGTTCTCGGCTCCCAATGGGGAGACGAAGGGAAAGGTAAAGTGGTTGATCTTCTCACAGATAGAGCCACTTATGTCGTTCGATATCAAGGTGGCCACAACGCAGGCCATACACTCGTCATCAACGGTGAGAAAACCGTTCTCCATTTGATACCTTCCGGAATTCTTCGTGAAAATGTAACGTGCATCATTGGTAATGGCGTCGTGCTTTCTCCTGATGCTTTGATGGATGAAATGACTGCATTGGAAGCTCGTGGAATTCCAGTTCGTGAACGGTTAATTATTAGTGAAGCTTGTCCGTTGATTTTACCGTTTCATGTTGCTTTGGATGCTGCAAGAGAGCTGGCGTTAGGGAAAAAAGCAATTGGAACGACAGGGAAAGGCATTGGCCCTGCCTATGAAGATAAAGTTGCCCGTCGTTGTTTACGTGTCGGCGATCTGTTTGATATGGATCAGTTTGCCGCTAAGCTGAAAGAAGTTCTTGATTATCACAATTTCCAGTTGACCCAATATTACCATGTAGAGCCAGTCAGTTATGATGCTGTATTGACGATGATGCAGAAATTGGCACCGGTTTTGACTTCGATGGTCAAAGATGTTGCGAGTCTTTTGGATAAAGCTCGCCGAAATGGTGAAAGTGTCATGTTTGAAGGTGCTCAGGGCACTTTATTAGATATCGATCAAGGGACTTACCCATTTGTTACTTCTTCAAATACTACCGCCGGTGGTGTAGCAACCGGAAGTGGATTTGGTCCTCGTTATCTGGATTATGTGTTGGGAATTACCAAAGCCTATACAACCCGTGTTGGTTCTGGACCATTCCCAACTGAGCTGGATGATGAAACCGGTGAACATTTGTGTCAGAAAGGTCAGGAATTTGGTGCTACGACAGGTCGTAAACGCCGTACTGGTTGGCTTGATGCAGTTGCGATGCATCGGGCAATTCAAATCAATAGTCTTTCTGGATTATGTCTGACTAAGTTAGATGTTTTGGATGGATTATCAGAAGTTAAAATTTGTGTTGGCTATAAAATGAGTGATGGACATGTTCAGGATGTGCCGCCGATGGCTGCTGAAGGATATGAACATGTTGAGCCCGTTTATGAAGTATTACAGGGCTGGAATGAATCAACATTTGGTGTTAAAAGCAAAGATCAATTGCCGACAAATGCGCTTCAGTATGTTGCTCGAATCGAATCTATTCTTGGTGTTCCAATTGATATTATTTCAACGGGCCCAGATCGCGAAGAGACGATTATCCTTCGTCATCCTTTCGCATAATGGATAGTGGTTTGGCCTTAAATGCGACCGTCTCATGGTCGCATTTTTATTTAATATTCATTCATATCTGACTCTGATATGAGAGCGTGTTGAGATTATTACCTGCATTATATGAGTTAATCCTATGGCATTTCTCTTCTGATGATCGTTACGTTTTTGTCAGCTTATTATGAGAAAAGCATTTTTGATCAAATGGTTATGTTCATTTTTCAATTTTGGATTCATCTTATTTTAGCCCATTTCTCATTCATTTTAGGAATTTTTTCTATCTCAAAAAATATCATGAAATGTGAACTAATCCTTATTCAATGCCAGAAATTGGCTATTTCCTTTGCTGTAAAAGATTATTTGTGATTTTTCTTACTCTAATACGCGATCATTAATTCTTTTGGGTTATCAATAGATTAACGATATCTTCGATAAATTTGCAGAAATTTTCATCAGTATCCTTCATTAGGTGGCTTGCAAAGGTTCTATTGGGTCCTTAAACTTATTATTGTGGTAAAAAGTGGATCAATGTGGATCTGAAAGGATTAGATGAATTATGTTACGTGGTGCGAATTCGGTCAATCTCGATAGTAAAGGAAGGCTGGCGATGCCGACACGCTATCGTGATCTATTGCTCGAAGAGTGCCAGGGACAGTTTGTTTGCACAGTTGATATCACATTGAATTGCTTACTGTTATACCCACTAAATGAGTGGGAGGAGATTGAACGTAAACTGCGTAAGTTATCCAGTATGAACCCGCTAGAGAGGCGTTTACAGCGGTTGTTGCTTGGATATGCAGATGATTGTCAGATGGATAAGAACGGGCGTCTGCTGATATCAGCCCCCTTGCGTCAACATGCGCAACTGGAAAAACAAGTGATGTTGGTTGGTCAGCTCAACAAATTTGAAATATGGTCAGCAGCCCATTGGGATGCTCAGATTGCCGAGGATCTGCAAGACTCGGAAGATGACGATCTGCTTAGTGACCAATTACGAGATTTCTCTTTATAAGATGATAATGGAATTTAAACATAAAACAGTGCTGTTGGATGAAGCGGTCGAAGCTTTAAATATTCGGGCCGGAGGAATCTATGTCGATGGTACTTTTGGCCGGGGTGGACACAGTCGGCTTATTTTATCAAAACTCGGGCCGCAAGGGCGATTAATTGTCATTGATCGGGATCCACAGGCGATCCGTGTGGCTCGAATGTTAGCAGAAGAAGATCCGCGTATCAGTGTGTTGCATGGGCCGTTTTCGAAGATTGAAATTTATATCGATCAACTTGATTTGAAAGGGAAGATAGACGGCGTTTTGTTTGATCTGGGAGTTTCATCTCCACAACTTGATGATGCGAGTCGGGGGTTTAGTTTTTTACGTGATGGGCCGCTTGATATGCGAATGGACCCAGAGCACGGACAATCAGCAGCTCAGTGGCTGGCTGATGCGGATCATGGCGAAATAGTATGGGTTTTAAAAACATTTGGTGAAGAACGCTTTGCTAAACGGATTGCGACTGCAATTGTTGGGCAACGTAGTGAAAAGCCACTTGAAACAACTGTTGAATTAGCGGATTTGATAAGCCAGGCGGTCCCGGTTAAAGAGAAACACAAGCATCCGGCGACTCGAAGTTTTCAGGCCATTCGAATCTATATCAATAGTGAGTTGGATGAAATTTCTTTAGCGCTAAAAGGCGCTGTTAATGTGATGGCACCCGAAGGGCGTTTATCGGTGATTAGCTTTCATTCTCTTGAAGATCGGTTGGTCAAACGATTTATCAGGCAGCAACAAAATGGAGAAAGTCATCCAAGGGGGCTGCCGCTAACAGAAGCCCAGTTACAAAAGGGAAGAAAACTTAAAGCAATTGGGAAGGCTCGTAAGCCTTCGGATACGGAAGTTCAACAAAATAATCGGGCAAGAAGCTCGGTTTTACGAGTCGCGGAGCGTCTGGGATGAGTTCAATACCGCAGAGAACTAATTTACTAGCCATTATTTTTTATGATTTGAAGCATTTTAAGCTGATGTGGCTGCTTATTGTGATCTGCCTGGCTTCTGGTATGGCTATTGTTGTTGTAACCCAAGATACCCGGACGTTAATTACTCAACGTTCGGAGTTGATTGTCAAGCGGGATGAGTTGAATAACGATTGGCGTCATCTTTTGATCGAAGAAAATGCTTTGGATGAGCATAATCGGATCGAACAGTTAGCGCAAAGCAGATTGAATATGATTCGCCCTCAGCCAAAAAATGAGATATTGGTGACGCCATGAAACGCAAGATAAAGTCACCTTCGTTATATATCCGTTGGCGCTTTTGGTTGGTGCTTGGAGCAATTGCTTTGGTGTTTTCTGCTCTGGCTGGTCGTGTTGCTTACATACAGGTTGTGAATTCCCAGCATTTGATCAATGAAGGGAATATGCGTTCTGTGCGGACTGAAAAAATGCCAGAACAACGAGGGATGATCACCGATCGCAATGGAAATGAGTTAGCTGTCAGTGTACCTGTTTGTGCTGTATGGGCTGATCCTAAGCGGGTTCATGATACACAGAGTTTTTTGCAGGCCCGCAAGTGGAAAGCGTTAGCGTCTGCATTGGGTGTTAAAGAAAGTGTGTTAAAAGCCAAAGTGGCAAATCCTAAACGCCGCTTTGTGTATTTGCGTCGCCAGTTAAATTTATCGCTTGGAAACTATATTAAAGAGCTGAAAATTCCTGGTGTCTATCTTAAACCCGAATCCAGACGGTTTTATCCGGCAGGTGAAATTAGTGCTCATTTAGTTGGATTTACCAATATTGATGATCATGGTCAGGAAGGCGTTGAACTAGCATATGATCAATGGTTGACCGGTCATTCCGGGGAAAGAATCGTGCGCAAAGACAGATTGGGGCGCACCATTGAAAATCTTGCGGTTATCAGACCTCAGGAACCAGGTCATGATTTGCATCTTAGTCTGGATCAGCGGATCCAGACACTCGCCTATCGGGAAATTAAACGGGAAGTTGAAGCGACAAAGGCTACATCGGGAAGCATTGTGGTTTTGGATATTCAGACCGGTGAAGTTTTAGCTATGGCCAATAGTCCATCGTTTAATCCAAATGATCGCAGTCAGCTGCAAAGTTTTCGTTACCGCAACAGGGCTGTTACAGATGCTTATGAGCCGGGTTCAACAATGAAGCCATTTACAGTTCTGACGGCTCTTGAAAAAGGTGTTGCTAACAAAGATACCGTCATTGATAACCGTCCTGGTTATATTCGTGTCAGCGGTCATATTGTTCGGGATGACAGTATTCTGGGCAATATGAGTCTGACGACGATTCTTGAAAAATCCAGTAATATCGGTGCCGCTACATTAGCTATTCGTTGTGGTGTCCATTCGTTGTTGAGTACTTTCTATACCGTTGGGTTTGGGAATATATTAGGTACCGGGCTTGATGGTGAAGCCACTGGAATTATGCCGAATCGTCATCGCTGGTCCGATTTTGAATTAGCGACCATGGCGTTTGGTTATGGTTTGACGGTTACACCTCTTCAGTTGGCACATGCGTATTCTATTTTAGGGTCAGGTGGTATTGACAGACCTATTTCTATTTTGAAATTAACTAAACCCCCACAGGGCAAACGAGTATTCAAAGAGAAAAATACACGTATGCTATTGAAAATGCTGGAGTCGGTTGTGAGTGATCAAGGAACGGCACCGTTAGCGCAGGTTCCCGGATATCAGGTCGCAGGGAAAACAGGAACGAGTCGTAAGGCCGATGCTGGTGGGTATAGTGATAATTATGTTGCGTTATTTGCTGGCGTTGCGCCAGTCTCTAACCCGAGATTAGCTATTGCTGTTGTCGTGAATAATCCACAAGGTGATCAGTATTCTGGTGGACAGGTTGCCGCCCCCGTTTTTGGCAAAGTCATGGGGGGGAGTTTGCAATATTTGAATGTTCCACCTGATGGTCATGATTTACATCTTGTGTCCCTTGATGATGAAAAGACTCGGGAGGCAGATAATGAAGGTTAGATTAGAGCAGTTACTGTCGGGTTGGTTTGAAAGCCAGTCTGATATGGATTTACAAATTGAAATTAACAATCTGTTTATCGATAGCCGGGCTGTATTACCGGGAAGTTTGTTTGTCGCAATTAAAGGCCATCAGAGTGATGGTCGCCGTTATATCGAACAGGCGATCATCAATGGTGCTGTTGCAGTACTTAAAGAGAGTGATTCAAAAGAATCTGACGGGACATTCGAATATCGTCAGGGCGTATTGATCATCGACTGTTTTCAATTAAGTTATCATTTAGCTGAGTTGGCTCATGGTGCTTATCCTGACTTACCGAATACGATTATTGGTGTTACCGGGACCAATGGTAAAAGTACAGTAACTCACTTAATAGCATCGTTGGCCATTCAAAAGAGGATCCCATCAGCTGTTATGGGGACGTTAGGTAATGGACAGCCAGGCCAGTTACATGGTGCTCTGAATACCACCGCGGATATTTTAACGATTTACCGTCAGTTGAGTGAATTTGCAGAGCAGGGCATCGAATTGGTTGCAATGGAAGTATCATCGCATGGTTTGGATCAAAAGCGGGTGGCTGGTATTCCATTTAAAGCAGCGGTTTTTACCAATCTGACCCGGGATCATCTTGATTATCATGGAACGATGGAAGCCTATGCACAGGCAAAGGCTAAATTGTTTAATATGACAAAAGATGGGGTGTTGATTGCCAACTTTGATGATCCTTTCGGTGTTGAATTGCAATATCGTTATCCTAAGACTGTCGGTTATGCTTTGGATCATAAAGCATGTTGGCAGGCCCATTCCCTATTGATGAATGAACAAGGGTGTGATGTGCAAATCAGCAGTCCGCTTGTTAATCACTTTGTTCGAATCCCTTTGCTGGGACGATTTAATATTAGTAATGTTCTGGCTGCTTTGGCTTGCCTGGTTGAATTGAAATTGTTAAGTGAAGGCGACTTTGCGTTATGTCAGAACTTACAGTCTGTTCCTGGTCGGATGGAATTATTTACTGATGACCGTTATTGTCAGGTTGTTGTAGATTATGCGCATACGCCTGATGCTTTGGCAAAAGCATTACAAGGTATTCGGGAGCATTGTTCTGGCCGGTTATTTTGTATTTTTGGTTGTGGTGGCGACCGGGATAAGGGAAAACGCCCATTGATGGCACAGGCTGCACAAGATTATGCTGACCGCGTTATTGTGACCAATGATAATCCGCGTACCGAAGATCCTCAGTCAATCGTTGCCGATATCTTTAAAGGGTTTGAAAATCCATCAGAGGTTACCGTCGTTTTAGAACGAAAAGAAGCACTGATACAGGTGCTTCGTCAGGCAAACCGGAATGATATGGTGTTGTTGGCTGGCAAAGGGCATGAAGATTATCAAATTATTGGACATGAAAAACGCCATTATGACGAACGCTCTGTGGTGACTCAGGTTTTAACGGAGGGCGTATGTTAAATATGTCGTTATCTTTAATTGCCAAAGAGTGTCAGGGACAGCTTATTGGTGATGATCTGATGATTGACAGTATTTCCACTGATAGTCGCCAAATCGCTCCGGGGCAATTATTCGTTGCGCTTAAAGGTGAACGCTTTGACGGGCATGATTATTTATCTCATGTGGCAAGGCTCGAGGCTGGGGCTGCGCTGGTCAGCCAGGAGATAGACGAAACATTATCTCATGTACAGGTTGCCGATACACGCATTGCCCTAGGGAAGATTGCAGCCTGGCAGCGAAGTCGTTTTAGTGGCCCTGTTGCGGCGATTACCGGGAGTAATGGAAAAACGACAGTTAAAGAGATGTTAAGTACCATACTTCGAACGGCTTATGATGTTTTGGCAACTCAGGGCAATTTTAATAATGATATCGGATTGCCTTTAACATTATTGCGTCTGAATGAGCGTACCCAGGCTATGGTCCTGGAGTTGGGGGCGAATCATCATGGTGAAATTGCTTATACCGCAGCGATCGCTAAACCCAATATTGCTTTAGTCAATAATGTGGGAGATGCACATATTGAAGGGTTTGGCAGTCGGGAAGGTGTTGCAAATGAGAAAAGTGAAATTTTTGCTGCACTGGATGGTTCAGGTACGGCTGTCTTTGAAGCTAGTTCGGTTTATAGCGAATTATTCAGGAGAAAAGCCGGTCAGACTAAGATTGTCACTTTTGGTATTGAACAGGGTGATGTGCGTGTTGAGCAATTGAAATCACTTCCGGATGGTTGTTATACCTTTGTGCTTTGTTATGACGGTTTACGTCAACCGGTTCGATTAAAAACACCAGGTTTGCACAATGTAAGAAATAGCTGTGCAGCAGCGGCTATGGCATTGCAAATGGGGATCGAGTTTTATGCGATAGGTCGTGCTCTTTGTGAATTTAATGGGGTTAGTGGGCGTTTACGCCGTTTACCTCTGAGTGAGTGGGTCACTGTTTATGATGACACATATAATGCTAATCCTAACTCATTTAGGGCTGCACTAGATTTGCTCAGTGGTTTTTCGGGAAAAACAATCTTAGTTGCCGGTGATATGGGTGAACTGGGTGACCAGTCTGAATGGGCTCATCGTCAGTTAGGAACTGCTGTAGCAGAGAAACACTTGACTCTGATGGCGACTGGTACACTGATGAGTAATGCTGTGCAGATGGCTGGACGCTATGGTGAGTATTATCTTTCCCAGGAACAATTACAACGACATTTATTAGCGAGGTTACAGGAATATCAGCGACATGGTTTATGTTGCAATGTAGTCGTTAAAGGTTCTCGTAGTTGCGAGATGGAACATACGGTTCAATTTTTACAACAACACTTTAATAAGGTTTATCAATGTTAGTTTGGTTAGCGGGATATTTAGAACAGTATATCCACGCTTTTGCGCTATTCGGTTATTTGTCATTTCGGGCTATCATGAGCCTGCTGACAGCGCTCATCTTTGGTTTGTGGTTAGGTCCCAAACTGATTCGTCGTTTGCAACGTTTACAGATTGGTCAAACAGTTCGCGATGATGGTCCTAAATCTCACCTGAGTAAGTCAGGAACTCCGACAATGGGGGGGATTATGATCCTGGCTTCTGTTTTCTTGTCGACGCTACTTTGGGCTAGGCTTGATGATAGTTACGTTTGGATCATGTTATATGTCTTTGGTAGTTTCGGCGTAATTGGCTTTGTCGATGATTACCGTAAAGTCGTTCGGAAAAACACGGATGGATTGATTCCCCGTTGGAAATATTTTTGGCAATCTTTGGTTGCGTTAAGTGTTGGCTTGGTGATTTTCTTTTGTGCTGATTCTCCTTCACAAACACAATTGGTTTTACCTTTTGTGAAAGAATTTATGCCACAGCTAGGGTGGTTGTTCATTCCGCTGACTTATTTTGTCATTGTCGGCAGTAGTAATGCTGTTAATTTAACGGATGGTCTGGATGGCCTGGCAATTATGCCTAGTGTGATGGTCGCCGGTGCATTTGCCATTCTTGCCTGGTTAACCGGAAATAGCCATTTCTCAGAATACCTCTTTATCCCTTATGTGCCTCAGGCCAGTGAACTAGTGATTGTGTGTACTGCTTTAGCCGGCGCGGGGTTAGCCTTTTTATGGTTTAACACATATCCTGCTCAGGTTTTCATGGGAGATGTGGGGTCTTTGTCTATTGGTGCGGCATTGGGGGCAGTTGCAGTGTTGGTTCGCCAGGAATTTCTGCTGGTGATCATGGGCGGTTTATTCGTTGTTGAAACGGTGTCGGTCATTTTACAAGTAGGGTCTTACAAATTAAGAGGACAGCGAATTTTTAGAATGGCTCCGATTCATCATCACTATGAGTTGAAGGGCTGGCCAGAGACCCGTGTAATCGTTCGTTTTTGGATTATTTCGTTAATTTTAGTTCTGATTGGTCTGGTGACCTTGAAAGTTCGTTAATGCATGTGAGGTTGACAAGCGATGGCAATTGATAAAACACAGAAATATGGCGTGATTGGTTTAGGCCGTTCCGGTCTGGCAACAGTCAGTTATCTGTGTGCCCATGGTGTGACCCCATATGTTTTTGATACGCGCCAGTGTCCGCCATTGAAGGAGCAGCTTTCTGATGGTGTTTCCTTAGAATGCGGTCCGTTGGATGCTTCTAAACTGGCTATGCTGGATGTTCTGATTGTCGGACCCGGCTTATGTATCAGAAAAGAACCTTTTATTAGCCTCCGTACCCAAGGGATCTCGGTGATCGGGGATGTTGAGTTGTTTTCCCATGAGGTGGATGCTCCTGTTGTCGCTATTACCGGAAGTAACGGTAAAACAACCGTAACATCTCTACTTGGAGAAATGGCCCGAAGGGACCGTATTCATGTAGCGGTCGGCGGTAATATCGGCACCCCTGTATTGGAGCTTCCAGATCATCAGGTTCAGCTTTATGTGCTTGAATTATCAAGTTTTCAGTTAGAAACAACATCAAGTCTGAAACTTCGGGCTGGCACTGTTTTAAATGTCAGTGCTGACCATATGAACCGGTATCGGGACTTAGAAGATTATCGTAATGCGAAGTTACGAATTTTTGAGCACTGCGATCATTGTATCGTGAATGCCGATGACCCTTTGACCCGACCTTTATCAGCATCTGGTAAAGAACTATGGCATTTTTCTCTGAGTCAGAACACAGAATATTGGGTTGGAGGCGATGAGCCGACATTAATGTGCGGTGATACCCCACTGATTGCGTGCCATGATTTAGGAATGAGTGGCCAGCATAATTGGGCAAACGCTCTGGCTGCCCTGGCATTAGGTGATGCAGCGGGTATTTCCAGAGAAGCAATGGTTGCCACTTTAAAAGGATTTAAGGGGCTTGCTCATCGCTGTGAATTGATCAAAGTCCACAAGGGGATCCACTGGATCAATGATTCCAAGGCAACGAATATCGGAGCAACGATTGCTGCTTTGAAAGGCTTTGCTCATGAATCAGGAGAAACCTGGCTAATTGCTGGTGGCGATGGGAAAGGTGCTGATTTTAGCGAGTTGGCGCCCTGGTTGGACAAAATGGCGGGTGTCGTTGTGTTTGGTATGGATGGAAAAAACATCAAGTCGGTTCATCACCAGGCGATTCAGGTGGCTGATCTAAATGAGGCAGTACTTTGTTTATCTGAGCAGGCTAAACCGGGAGACCGGGTTTTACTGTCACCGGCTTGTGCAAGTCTGGATATGTATAGTGGGTTTGAACAACGGGGTGATCATTTTAGACAGTTGGTGGAGGCGTTATGAAGTTAAAACTGCTTCCTTCATCGTTTAGTACACGACTAAATTGGTTATTGACTCCGGTGGAGTCTGATACAGGAAGACTGTATGACCGTCAGTTATTACTGCTCACCGTTGGTTTGTTGTGTTTGGGGATTGTAATGGTTGCTTCTGCATCTATCGCAGAAAGTATGTCGTTACATCACCGTCCGTTTATTTTTGTAAAACGCCAGGTGCTTGCAGTGATTGTTAGCTTAATTGCGATGGCTGTGACAGTCCAATGCCCGGTTGAGTGGTGGAAAAAACATAATGCCAAATTTTTATTAATGGCCATGGTTGCCCTACTGTTGGTGCTGTTAGTTGGACGAAGTATTAATGGGAGTTCGCGTTGGCTAGGATTTGGCCCTTTGAATATTCAACCGGCGGAATTTGCGAAATTGGCACTGTTTGCATATTTGTCTGGTTACTTGGTTAGGCGTAATCAAGAGATCAGGGAAAATCTGAAGGGATTTCTAAAACCGTTGGCTGTGCTGTTTATTTTAGCACTGTTGATTTTAGCTCAGCCTGATTTAGGAACGGTTGTTGTGATGTTTGTAGCAACAATTGGCATGTTGTTTATTGCTGGTGCGAAATTGATCCAATTTTGTGGATTGATCGTTACCGGTTCACTTTCAGTTGCCATGTTGATTGTTGCAGAACCCTATCGTGTCAGACGCGTTACTTCTTTTCTGAATCCCTGGCAGGATCCGTTTGGTAGTGGGTATCAATTAACACAGTCTCTGATGGCATTTGGCCGTGGTCAGTGGTTTGGTGAAGGGCTTGGGAATTCTGTGCTGAAACTGGAATATTTGCCTGAAGCACACACAGATTTTGTGATGGCGATCTTAGCCGAAGAACTTGGGTTTATAGGCGTCTGTATCGTTTTAGGTTTGTTTGCCTGGTTATCGTACAAGGCAATAGCGATTGGGCGCCGGGCGTTACAGAGCAATCAACCTTTTGAAGGTTATTTAGCATGTGGAATCGGGATTTGGATTGCTTTTCAAAGTGCCGTAAATATCGGGGCCGCATCCGGTATGTTACCGACCAAAGGTTTGACATTGCCTCTGGTGAGTTATGGTGGCTCAAGTTTATTGGTGATGTCAATTGTCATCGGATTATTACTGAGAATTGATTTTGAATGGCGCCAGGCGAATCAACAAGCGCATCGCTGGGAGGGAGAATGAATAAGCGAGCACCACATTTGTTGGTGATGGCTGGTGGCACTGGAGGTCATGTCTTCCCAGGACTTGCGGTTGCACGTCTGATGCGAAGTCAAGGATGGCAGGTGACCTGGCTTGGAACCGCAACCCGAATGGAAGCTGATTTAGTTCCAAAATATGGTTTTGATATTGAATTTTTAGATATTAAAGGGGTGAGAGGTAACGGATTATGCCGTAAACTTGCGGCCCCTTGGAAAATAGCGAAAGCCGTTTACCAGGCCAGACGAATGATGCAAAAAATGAAGCCTACGGTTGCATTGGGTATGGGCGGTTTTGCAAGTGGTCCGGGAGGATTAGCTGCAAAATTACTTGGAGTTCCATTGGTGATTCATGAACAGAATGCTGTCGCAGGAATGACTAATCGTTGGCTGAGTCGTTTTGCCAATAGTGTGTTGAGTGCATTCCCGAATGTTTTGCCTAGGGGCCAAACTGTTGGAAACCCTGTTCGTCAGGAAGTGTTATCTGTTGGGCAAAGTGCCCGAATTTTTTCTCAGCGGATGAATGTATTGGTTATTGGAGGAAGTCTTGGGGCTCAGGTGTTGAATGAGTCTTTACCTCAGACGATCCAGTCGTGCGGTAATTTAGCGTTGCAGGTTCGTCATCAGGTAGGTCGGGGAAATTTAGATCTGACTTTACAAAGGTATCGGGCTCTTGGGATCAACCAGGTTCAGGTTGACGAATTTATAGATGATATGGCTCAGGCTTACCGATGGGCTGATGTGGTGATTTGTAGGGCTGGTGCGTTAACCGTGTCTGAATTAGCGGCTGCCGGCTTACCAGCGATATTCATACCCTTGCCTCATGCAGTGGATGATCACCAGACTCGTAATGCCAATTATTTGGTTGAAGCGGGAGCAGCCCGGATTTTACCGCAATCGCAGCTTTCTGCTTTGACATTAAGTGAACAATTACAAGAGCTTGTATCTCCGACATTACGTGAACATATGTCGAAGCAGGCTCTTAAAGTGGCAATTACCGATTCAACGCAACAGGTTGCCGGTATTTGTCAGCAATGGTTAAAAAAAGAGTAATGACATGACTAAAGTCGAGTTAGCCAAATTACGTTTGATGATCCCAGAAATGCGCCGGGTTAAACAGATCCATTTTGTTGGCATCGGTGGTGCGGGAATGGGGGGCATTGCTGAAGTGCTATCCAATGAAGGATATCAAGTGAGTGGCTCAGATTGCCAGCACAGTAGTATGACGGATCGATTGAGTGCAATTGGCGTTAAGATTTTTTATCAACATGATGCTCGAAATGTTGCACAGGCGAGTGTTGTTGTTGTTTCCTCGGCTATTCATAGTGACAATCCGGAAGTTATCGCTGCCAGAGAAGCGCGTATTCCAGTGGTGCGTAGAGCTGAAATGCTTGCAGAATTGATGCGCTACCGACATGGAATCGCTGTGGCAGGAACCCATGGTAAAACAACGACGACCAGTTTGATTGCATCAATTTATGCTCAGGCTCAGCGGGATCCAACTTTTGTTATCGGGGGACTTCTCAATAGTGCAGGTACGAATGCACGATTGGGTTCGAGCCGTTATCTTATTGCAGAAGCCGATGAAAGTGATGCGTCATTTCTCCATCTTCAGCCAATGATGGCTGTTGTGACCAATATTGAAGCGGATCACATGGATACTTATGGAGGTGATTTCTCTAAATTACAGGATACCTTCATTAAGTTTTTACATAACCTGCCTTTTTATGGCGTGGCGGTAGTTTGTGGTGATGACCCTGTGATTACTGACTTGGTCAGTCGTGTTGGCCGACAAATGATTACATACGGTTTCAATGATGGTGTTGATGTTCAAATCAGTGATTTTAGTCAGCATTGTGACCGCTGTCATTTTTCGGTTACCCGGCGCAACGCTCCTTCATTATCGATCGAGTTGTCTATGCCCGGGCGTCATAATGCATTGAATGCAGCGGCTGCAATTGCGATTGCAATAGAAGATGGTATTGATGATGATTCTATCGTCAACGCTTTGAACCAATTTCAGGGTATTGGCAGACGGTTTCAAAAATATGGTGAATTTGAAACAGGCCATGGTCAGGCCATCTTATTGGATGATTATGGTCATCATCCGACTGAAGTGGCTGCGACGATTGCTGCAGCCCGTCAGGCATGGCCTGAACATCGTCTTGTGATGGTTTATCAGCCTCATCGTTATACTCGTACCCGGGATCTGTATGAAGATTTTGTCGAAGTTTTAAGCCGCGTTGATCAGTTGTTGCTTTTAGAAGTTTACAGTGCGGGTGAAGAACCTATTCCAGGAGTCGACAGTCGTGCGTTATGTCGTTCATTACGTCAGAGGGGATTGGAACCTATTTATATTAAAGACTCAAGTGAAGTGCCATTGCGTTTAGCTGAGGTGGTTAGTGATCAGGATTTAGTGATTACTCAGGGGGCGGGTAATGTCATGGGAATGTTGGCGCGCCGTTTGGGAAAACTTGAATTAAATATAGAAAAAATGAAAGAGTTATCTGAAGGTTAACGAATAAGAGATAGGAAAATATTTAAGATATCAAATTTAGCTATAGAATTAGCTTATATTGCATTTAAAGACTATGGCAGTGACGTTATAATGCACAGTTTTAATGATAATTTTCAATGGGACTTAATACTTTGAATATTATACGGCGGTTGTCTGGGATGAGGGTGTCCCTGAGTTGTTCGCTGGATAAAAGGTATATTGGTGGCATTGTGTTTTTTGTAGTTATTGTTTTGTTACTAATTTGGGGATGTTTGGCTGTGTACCAGACCTTGAGCAATAGCCGTTTGATGCCGATGACCCAGATTTTGATTTCAGGCCAGAGACATTATGTTGAAAATAGCGATTTACAGAAAGCTTTGGCAAGGGTGCCTGAATCAGGAAACTTTTTCACGTTGAACGTGAACAAGGTCCAGCAAGCGTTAGTTGCTCTACCTTGGATTAAACAGGCCAGTGTTCGTAAATTGTGGCCTAATAAATTGAGGATTTATATGCAAGAGCGAGTGCCTGTAGCACATTGGAATCATAAAGATCTGTTAACCCCCAAAGGACAGATCTTTGACGCATCACAGAAGAATCTGAAAAAGCCGTTGGTGCAGTTGAATGGTCCTGATGATTATGCAGCGAAAGTTCTGGCTGCATGGCAGCAGATGCGGCAGTTAGTTCGTCCGTTGCATTTAGATATACGGTCGGTGACATTGAATGCTCGCGATTCCTGGTCACTTGTATTATCTAATGGAATTGCTCTGCGAATAGGTGTTCAGGATCGGATTAAGCGACTTAAACGTTTTGTTGCGTTATATGGTCAACTTCATCCGGAAAAAATGGCGTATGCAGACCTGAGATATAACAATGGGTTAGCAGTAGGTTGGAAAGAGCAATAGGATTTGACAGCGAATGACCAAAGCAACAGATAAAAATCTCATTGTAGGACTGGATATCGGTAGCTCAAAGGTAGCCGTCTTGATAGGTGAGATATTGCCTGATCATCAATTGAATATTATTGGTGTTGGTAGTCACCCTGCAAAAGGGATGGATAAAGGTGGGGTTAATGATCTGGAAGCTGTTGTCAAATCGGTTCAGCGTGCAGTTAATGAAGCTGAATTAATGGCTGATTGTCAGATTAGTTCGGTTTATCTGGGGGTTTCAGGTAAACATATCAGCTGTCTGAATGAGAAAGGAATGGTGCCAATCAATGAGGATGAAGTGACTCAGTATGATGTGGATAATGCCATTCATACAGCAAAATCAGTTCGATTAAAAGATGAACACCGGATACTTCATGTTTTGCCTCAGGAATTTGCAATTGATTATCAGGAAGGGATCAAGAACCCGATAGGTTTGTCGGGGGTTCGGATGGAAGCAAAAGTCCATCTGATTACTTGTCATAATGATATGGCACGTAACATTGTCAAATGTGTTGAACGATGTGGTTTAAAAGTCGATCAGTTGATTTTTTCGGCTTTAGCTTCCAGTTATGCCGTTTTAACTGAGGATGAAAAGGAATTAGGCGTTTGTTTGGTTGATATCGGCGCAGGGACGATGGATTTAGCTGCCTATACAGGTGGGGCTCTTCGCCATACTACGGTGATTCCATATGCAGGAAATGCTGTAACTAGTGATATTGCTTATGCATTCGGGACGCCTCTAAGTGATGCCGAAGATGTCAAGGTCCAATATGGCTGTGCTATGGGCAGTTTGGTGAGTCGTGACGATACAATTGAAGTACCTAGTGTTGGAGGACGTCCGGCACGTAGTCTCCAAAGGCAAACTCTGGCGGAGGTGATAGAGCCTAGATACAGTGAGCTGTTGGGGATGGTGAAAACCGAATTGGACGAATTACGGGACAAATTAAAGAAACAAGGTGTGAAACATCAGTTAGGTGCTGGTGTCGTGCTCACAGGTGGTGCAGCACAAATGGAAGGTGTGATTGAATGCGCAGAACAGATCTTGCAGTGCCAGGTTCGGGTTGGGCAGCCTGAACGGATTGCCGGGTTGACTGAGTACGTTCAGGCATCGACGTATGCGACTGCTGTCGGTTTATTGCATTACGGAAGGGAAAATCGCCACGAACGTTTTACAGAAGATAAGACATCCAGTTCTGTGAGTGGCCTTTTGAAGCGGCTTCAAAGCTGGTTTCAAGGTGAATTTTAAATTTCATCGTATGATGAGTTCCAAACGCGGAGAGAGAGAAAATGTTTGAGATTATGGATAGTCATTCTGACGAAGCCATCATTAAGGTGGTCGGCGTCGGTGGGGGCGGTGGTAATGCCGTTGAACATATGGTTCAAGAATCGATTGAAGGGGTTGAGTTTATTGCTATCAACACCGATGCTCAGGCACTTCGAAATTCCACTGCTAATAAGACATTGCAGATCGGTGGCAGTATCACTAAAGGATTAGGTGCCGGAGCTAATCCTGAAGTCGGGCGTGATGCAGCGATGGAAGATCGTGAACAGATTCAAGATTTGCTTAACGGTGCCGATATGGTATTTATCGCTGCTGGTATGGGTGGCGGTACAGGGACTGGGGCAGCTCCTGTAGTGGCAGAAGTGGCAAAAGAATTGGGTATTCTAACTGTTGCTGTTGTGACCCGTCCGTTTTCCTTTGAAGGGAAAAAACGGTCTGGATTTGCGCAAAGTGGGATTGATGAATTAGCCAAAATGGTTGACTCGCTTATTACCATCCCTAATGATAAACTACTCAAAGTTCTAGGCCGTGGTGTTTCATTGTTAGATGCTTTCAAAGCGGCTAATAACGTGTTGTTAGGATCTGTACAAGGGATTGCTGAGCTGATTACCCGTCCAGGATTGATTAACGTCGACTTTGCTGATGTGCGTACAGTGATGCGTGAAATGGGCACTGCAATGATGGGAACTGGCATAGCCCGTGGCGATGATCGGGCTGAAGAAGCCGCAGAAACTGCAATTTCCAGTCCGTTATTAGAAGATGTCGATTTAGCCGGTGCTCGTGGTATTTTGGTTAATATTACCGCTGGTTTTGACATGAGTATTGAAGAGTTTGAAACGGTTGGTAATGCAGTGAAAGCTTTTGCATCAGAAAATGCAACGGTTGTTGTTGGTGCAGTTATCGATCCTGAAATGAGTGATGATCTTCGTGTGACTGTTGTTGCAACCGGAATCGGCGCTGAACGTCGCCCAGACATTACTCTGGTCAACAGTAGTCATGCAACAGAAACTCCACAACCTAAGCAGCAGTTGGCATCAGGCATGCAAGGTAATTCGGTACCTGCACCTGAACCTAAAGCAGCGGTAGGCGGTCATTCAGCAGCAGCGCCTGAACCGAAAAGTGATTTGGAATATTTAGATATTCCGGCGTTTTTGCGGCGTCAGGCAGATTAAAGTAATTAATACTATAGTTATAATAGTAGCTGCAGAGTGACCTGAATTATGGTAGTATATCCGACTAATTTTTAAGCCGGACTTGACGAGAGGTTTTGATGCCCATGATTAGACAGCGAACATTAGCTAAGCCTGTCCATGCAACAGGAGTTGGTTTGCATTCAGGCAACAAAGTGACTATTGCGCTCAATCCGGCACCAGTGAATACCGGAGTTGTTTTTCATCGTGTTGATTTGGATCCGGTTGTAACGATTCCGGCCAATGCTGATTTGGTTCAAGATACGATGTTATGTACCGGTTTGGTCAATAAGACGGGGCAGCGGATTGCAACGGTTGAACATTTGTTGTCGGCAATTGCTGCACTGGGTTTGGATAATGTCATTATCGAAGTCGATGCGCCTGAAGTCCCGATTATGGATGGAAGTTCGAGTCCTTTTGTTTTCTTGCTGCAGTCTGCTGGCATTGAAGAACAGAACGCTCTGAAACGTTTCATCCGCATAAAAGAAACGGTTCGAGTCGAAGGCGATGAAGGCAAATGGGCTGAATTGCGGCCAAATCCTGCCGGTTTTAAGATTGATTTCACAATTGATTTTCAGCACCCGGTTATCTCCGGTCGAAACCAAAGTATTTCGATGGACTTCGATGGGGTGAAATTTGTGAAGGAACTCAGCCGGGCGAGAACATTTTGTTTTTTACGTGATGTTGAATTCATGCAATCTCGTAATTTAGCGCTTGGCGGTGGATTAGATAACGCAATTGTCCTTGATGATTACCGGATCATGAATGAAGAGGGTCTGCGCTACGAAGATGAGTTTGTTCGCCATAAAGTACTTGATGCGATTGGTGATTTGTTTTTGACAGGTCATGCTATTTTAGGGCATTTAAGTGCTTATAAATCAGGTCATGCTTTGAATAACCAGTTGGCAAGACAGTTGCTTACAACACCTGAGGCTTATGAAATTGTGACCTTTGATGATGATGCTGTAGAAATTCCATTATCATATACGCAACCTTTAACTGCTTTTTAAAGGTTTATAGGTTAAATTCTTAATTAGTAGTGGCGTTATTTATTTTTCTCTCCGCATAACGCCGCTATCTTTTCCATTTTTTCTTTTAATTCGTCCGGCATATCTCGAGCTATTTCCCTAATATGTTCAGCACTTTGAACAGTTATTTTTCGTTGGTTAATGATTTTTTTAGCTGGTTCTGGTTTAATGCTTGCCAATTGCGGATTAATCTTAAATTCCAAAGTAATTAATCCTGGATAGGTTTGTCGCAATTCACTTAGAAGTTGAAATTTCAATTGGCGTAATCGGTTTAGCCAAGTGGCTGAAGGTGTAGCAATGATCGCTCTATTTTGTTCAATTTTGCTGAGTTGACATGTACCCAAATGAAATTTCTGCAATAGTTTAAGCGTATGTTCCTGGGTTTTTTTTCGTTGCTCTATGGATTGTTTGAAACCTACAAAACGTTGATTTGCAAATAAATCTTCGATATCAATAGGTTGGTGGTGACGTTTTGACATAGTTATGTAACAGATTTTCCATAGTGATACCTTTAGTATACGCAGTTGAGTCAGCTCGTCGAGTTTAACTTCCTTGTTTTAGAGGGATCCATTGGTTTGTGATGCCTGTAATTTTTATTAATGGTATAAAATTGACCTTTAGTGGTTGAATCGGGCTATAAGTGTCGCCATTTATAAGAAGCGACTCATGTTTCAGGTTGGCCAGTTAACTTATAATGCTGATGATATATTTATAAATAATATAGGCATAGTAATTTTTCTGGGGATGACTACTCTGATTGTGTAACTTTCAGGATATGGCTTGCATGTTTCTTTTATGGAGGAAGACATGCGATGAGCGAGGAGAAGCGATTGCATTGGAAAATGGGCTCAATAGGATGGTCAACTGGACCCCATATTTAGTTTGAATTTTTATAAAAGGTCAGTATTTCTCACTCCAGGCATTGGTAACATGACGAGTGGCAGATCTAAATTATTTGATGAATTTAAAAGATAAAGCACATGATTAGTAAAATTCTTACCAAAATTATTGGTAGTCGTAATCAGCGTACCGTAAAACAATTACGCAGAATTGTCCGGAAAATTAATGAGATGGAGCCGGACTTCGAAGCACTGACGAACCAGCAATTACAACAAAAAACAGTTGAATTCCGTGAACGGCTGGCTAGTGGAGAAACATTAGATGTGATTCTTCCAGAAGCTTTTGCAACAGTTCGCGAAGCGTCAAAACGTGTCTATAGCATGCGCCATTTCGATGTTCAGCTTATCGGTGGCATGGTGTTGAATGATAATAAAATTGCAGAAATGCGTACCGGTGAAGGTAAAACATTAACAGCAACTTTGCCGGCTTACCTGAATGCTTTAACCGGTAAAGGGGTTCATGTCATTACGGTGAATGATTATCTGGCTAGTCGTGATGCTGAGTCAAACCGTCCGTTATTTGATTTTTTGGGAATTAGTGTATCGGTGAATGTTTCAGGTATGGATCCTGAAGCTAAGCAGGCAGCTTATCAGGCGGATATTACTTATGGCACCAACAATGAGTTTGGCTTTGATTATTTGCGTGACAATATGGCTTATGCGCCAGAGCAGAGGGTTCAGCGGCCATTACATTATGCTCTGATTGATGAAGTCGATTCGATTTTGATTGATGAAGCGCGGACGCCTTTGATTATTTCTGGTGCAGCTGAAGATAGTTCAGAGCTTTATATTAAAGTAAACGAAGTTATTCCGTTTTTAGAAAAACAGGATAAAGAAGATACGGAAGACTATACCGGAGATGGCCATTTTACCGTTGATGAAAAATCAAAACAGGTATTTTTGACTGAACGCGGTCAAATTTATGTTGAAGATTTATTGCATGAACGCGGCCTACTAGATGAAAATCAGTCGCTCTATTCTGCGTCAAGTATTTCATTACTGCATCATGTTAATGCTGCATTGCGTGCGCATACGTTGTTTGAGCGAGATGTTGATTATATCGTCAATGAAAAAGACGAAGTGGTTATCGTTGATGAACATACCGGGCGAACCATGGAAGGCCGTCGTTGGTCTGAAGGGTTGCATCAGGCCGTTGAAGCTAAAGAACATGTTAAGATCCAAAGTGAAAACCAGACCCTTGCCTCAATTACTTTTCAGAATTACTTCCGGTTATATGAAAAACTGGCTGGGATGACTGGGACTGCTGATACTGAAGCATTTGAATTCCAACAGATTTATGGCCTGGATACGGTTGTTATCCCAACAAATAAACCGATGATTCGAGATGACCGAGGTGATCTGGTTTATCTGACCGCTGAAGAAAAATATCATGCCATCATTGAAGATATTAAAGGATGTATTGAGCGAAAACAGCCTGTTCTGGTTGGTACTGCATCGATTGAAAATTCCGAATATTTATCTGATTTATTGAAGAAAAATAAGATTAAGCATCAGGTTCTTAATGCGAAACATCATGAACGGGAAGCTGAGATTATTGCCGAAGCCGGTATTCCGGGGACTGTTACTATTGCAACCAATATGGCCGGTCGAGGGACGGATATCATCTTAGGTGGGAATTGGCAGTCAAAAATAGCGCAGATGGACGACCTGGATGACGCACAAATTGCTTCAATTAACGAAGAGTGGCAAAAAGTGCATGAACAGGTCCTCGCAGCCGGTGGTTTGCATATTATTGGTACTGAGCGTCATGAGTCACGACGTATCGATAATCAGTTACGTGGTCGTGCGGGGCGTCAGGGGGATCCTGGTTCTAGCCGTTTCTATCTTTCGATGGAAGATCCACTCATGCGTATTTTTGCTTCTGATCGCGTTAGTGGCATGATGAAAAAACTGGGAATGAAACATGGTGAAGCAATTGAGCATCCATGGGTTTCCAGAGCGATAGAAAATGCGCAGCGTAAGGTGGAAGGGCGTAACTTCGATATCCGTAAATCGTTGCTAGAATTTGATGATGTTGCCAATGATCAGCGTAAAGTGATTTATGAGCAGCGTAACGAATTGATGGATGTTGAAGATATTGCTGAAACAATTCCTGTTATCCGGGAAGATGTTTTCAATCAGGCGATTGATGGACATATTCCTCCGCAATCGCTTGAAGAGCTATGGGATGTCTCTGGTCTGGAAACTCAGCTTAAGAATGATTTTGAGTTGGATCTGCCGATTCAGAAGTGGCTTGATGAAGATGATAAGCTTTACGAAGAAACGCTTCGTGAAAAAATCATTAAAGAAGCAACAGATGCATATCAGAGTAAAGTCGAGTTGGTTGGCGAAGAGGTGATGCGTCAATTTGAAAAATCAGTCATGATGCAAAGTCTCGATCAACTTTGGAAAGAACATTTGGCTGCAATGGATCATTTACGTCAAGGGATCCACCTTCGGGGCTATGCTCAGCAGGATCCTAAGCAGGAATACAAACGTGAATCATTTGAGTTATTTACTCAAATGTTAGAAAGCCTAAAGGCTGATGTGATTGGTGTGTTAAGCCGGGTTGAAGTTCAGGCCCCCGAAGAAGTTGAGGAGATGGAGCGTCAGCGTCGTGAACAAGCTGAACGCCAGGTGATGAATGCTCGTCATCAGGGCTCACAGTCTTCTAGCCTGTTAGATGAATCGGATGATAGTGGTTCACAGAAAGTTCAACAGTTCATCCGTGAGGGCGCTAAAATTGGCCGAAATGATCCATGTCCGTGCGGAAGTGGCAAAAAATATAAACATTGTCACGGACGTCTTAGCTAATTTGGTGTGATACATAATATTAGAAGCCCGGTTTATCCGGGCTTTGTTTTGTTGAGAGGAAAATATGGCCAAACAAATTCAGGTTGTTGTTGGTGTCATTGTAATTGATGGTCAGGTGTTAATTGCTAAACGAGCGACTCATCAGCATCAGGGGGGACTGTGGGAGTTTCCAGGGGGGAAAATCGAGTCTCATGAGTCTGAAATAACAGCATTGTCACGAGAGTTGAATGAAGAACTTGGTATCTTAATTGTTGAATCTGCTTGTGAAAAGATGTTGGATCTGGAGCATCAGTATCCTGATCTTAAAGTAGCTCTACACATCTATCAGGTGACTCAATTTCATGGGGACGTATCCGGTAAAGAAGGACAACCTGTTTTGTGGGTTTCTAAAGAAGATTTACAACAGTATGATTTTCCTCAGGCTAATGAGCCAATTTTACAGATGTTGTTAAATGCTAAATCATCGTCATGAGTTGAATTTAACCTTAATTCAGAATAAAAAACTTCTTCAGGTAGGAGTTAAGAGCTTGTCATCAGATGAATCGGCGTTATCTGGCAGTCCATGGTGCAACTTTGTCAGATCTGGTTACATCGTGGTTTGGGTTCTGGCTGATTGAGTCCTAACTAATCCAGTTTATACTGTGAACACCAAGCGATTTTGTTGTAATCGATAATTATCAAGGGAAACTGTCGGTCTCTTTTTTACATGTTTGTTAGTGTTCTTTTTTAAAATACTAGAGGCATGTTTGTAACGGTCAACTTAAATTGGAGACAGTTTAGCAACTGGCTATGTTGTAAATCTGAATGGATTTTAAATCTGCCTACTTAGGTTTCGGTTAGAAATAGAACTCCTCTGTGTGGTAGCAATATTCCTGACATAAGTTTTCATCTATGTTAAATCCAATTCCAGGACGATGTGGTACCGAGACCATACTATCTTGGTCTATGCAGATGTTTCAGGCAAAATGGAACCTGATACTGGTGAAATCAATTATCCGGCGGTAGCAAAAGCAATTGATGAGCTAAAGGATTGCTATGGAAGCATGGGCTTCTGGTCGTTCTGAAGCCGCATTAGAA
This sequence comes from Candidatus Celerinatantimonas neptuna, assembly GCA_911810475.1. Classification (NCBI taxonomy): domain Bacteria; kingdom Pseudomonadati; phylum Pseudomonadota; class Gammaproteobacteria; family Celerinatantimonadaceae; genus Celerinatantimonas; species Candidatus Celerinatantimonas neptuna. The sequence goes on along the minus strand of OU461276.1, from coordinate 658,148 downwards.
TGCTTTAGGAAAGCTTTTTTATAAATTCATCCAATTAAGTTATGGTTGCTGTATCAATAAAGGCAACCATAATTGTTTCATATCTGTGAAAGTGGATTTGCAGTAGAAATTATCAATGTTTGTTTTGAATAGCTCACGTTTGTTCCATCAGGTAGGGTATGAGAGTTTGAGATAATTTACTGACATTGTGACGAACAATCCCTGATTCCTGTTCGATTAAATCAGCTTCAATCATCTTATAGTTACGTTGTAATTTTTTATGGTTGTTACATTTTATTGGGGCAGAGCGTTGTTTTTTATAGTTTTTAAGTACTGTTTCGCTTGGTATCGCTGTATTATAAACGATAACATCTAAAGAACGGCCTATATAGTGTTCTAAAACAGAGACAAAAGATTCGAGTGAATAACCATCTGTCTCACCGAATTTGCTCATAATATTGCTGATGTAAATCAGCTTGGCTGATGTTTTTTGTAATGCTTCCCGTACGCCGGGTACCAGAAGATTTGGAATAATACTAGTATATAAATCACCTGGGCCAAGAATGACTGCTTTGACCTGGCGGATCCTCTCAATGACTCGGGGAAAGACCGTAACTTGGTCTGAATGGTGAGGGACTAAAAATACATTGGCGATTTTTTGTCGTTGATGCCCTCTGGGAACATCGATAGCGCTTTCTCCAAAGATCTGTTCTCCATTTGTTAGTTGGGCTACTAGTGTCGATTTGTCTGTTGTTACGGGGAGTATTTCGCCTTTAACATCCAATAATTGAGCTAATGCTTCAATCCCTGTAGAAAATGAGCCTGAATATTGGCTTAGCATCGTTAGTAGCATATTGCCAGCGCTATGACCTCTTAGGCGTTGGTTTCCTGTAAATCTTTTAAGTAATAATTTTCGGGCCATATCTCGATGAGGAGATAAAGCCAAAATACATTTTAATATATCTCCAGGAGGTAGAATACCTAATTCATCCCGTAGACGTCCGGTGCTGCCACCGCTGTCGGTCATCGATACGATAGCACTGATATCTAATGATTCGATATCACGAAGAGCACTTAACAGGACAAACTGACCACTGCCTCCACCGATAGTTGCAATTGGCTGGTTAAGAGAAACTTGTGAGTTCTGATTTTGCAAAGAAACTCCTTTAAAATGGAGAATAATCACTGCTATAGATAATTTATACAGTTTATCCGGAAGATATCTTAATTCAATATGTTAGATCATTTATTTTTCAATGGGTAATGGATTAAACTTTTGTAATATAGGATGTATGGAAAGGATTTCAAATAGATAACATCCGTGTCAGGTGACTAAATGCCATTAGTAAAACTAATGGGGAGAAATAGTCAATTTTCTATCATTTAAATTCATCTTTAAGAAGATGCAGAGCGTTAAATATTATTTACTAAATAACTCACTATTATTCAAATTAAGGCTGACATGCTAATTTTGCATGAATATAGTCTTTATGATCAACATATATGAGATCGGCTATTTTTCTTATTAACGCTTCTTCTTGTGGGTCAAGGATGCCATCGGCATAAGCAACCTGCCATAATGCTTGAATGAAATTATACCGTTGATGGTAGTCTAAACTCTTCAGGCTGCGTGTGAATTCATATATTGAAACGCTATGGTCTGACTCTTTCTGTGCTTTTATATATAGGTTTCTTGACTCTTCTTCAGTCAAAAAGAGTAGCTTGCACAAGCGTTGAAAGATAACCTGCTGTTCCGCACTACTTTCTATTGCATCAGCACCACTGACCTGTATAAGAAGAGCCGCTGTTGCAATCTGAAGTTGTTCTGTGTCGCTACGTGATCTTTCATCTTGAGTTCCTAGCGTGTTTTGGATAAACTTTTGCAGTGCCTCAAACATATGCATATATAATTACCTCATTTTCTGCTAAGCTTCAGATTGTCGCAAAGTTGGTTGATAAACCCAAGAAATTTTATCTGCTGTTTAGATAACATTGCTTAAATGTTGGGGTATGTCGACTTTCTTTTTGAAAAATTAGGTAAAAAGCATACCTGTTGTCATCGATGGTCTACACTTATGGTATGATGAATTGCATTCATTTCGAATGTGTCAATGATGCAAGCAATCTACACTTAGTATGTAAAAAGTTTTTGCCTTTCTTTAGTAGAAATATTGATACAGGTTAATTGGCTTTTATACTATTTATCTGATTGTTTGTTTTTGATCTGCTAGATATCTATCAGCCAAGTAAGTTTGATACATTATATAATTATTAGTTTTTTATTTTAGAGGTTAAATGATTAATACACCGCAAACCAAATTGGATTGGTTAATTAAATTTCGTCGAGCTAAAACTCAAGAAACCCTTGATTTCATGTTAGACAGAGCATTAGAGCAACTATCATCTACTACAGATAAAGCTGATGCTATTTTAGCCCATGCTGCTCGGCAAGATGAATTAGAATCCAGTAGACGTATTTTCTAATACTTAATAATTTTGAGTTTTATTTGAAAGTTATTATCGATAAATCTATCTAATATGTTGGATGTTAGAACAGTTAGATAATCACTCCGTTTAATAAGTAAATACTGAGTAGAGATCCCATATCAAGTGTTTTTATTCTTTTCAAAAGACAGCGGAACAGTTTATTACTTTATTGAGTAAATAATAGTGGAAGTTTAAAGAGAGTATATTATAAGAGAGCTATGGTGCCGACTGCCGGAATCGAACTGGCAACCTACTGATTACAAGTCAGTTGCTCTACCTATTGAGCTAAGTCGGCTGAACTTCTAACGGGGTGTATTAAACGGCGATTTGAAGCATAAGTCAATTTTTTGTTTAAAGCTTTTTATATGATCTTTGGGGTTGTATACTTTTAAGTCAATTGGGGCATACGAAGTCTATGAGATGCCATATTTGTCGGCTGTTTTTAGTGATAATTGGTTGGGTATCAATAGGGCTTGGGCTTTTAGGTTTTGTGTTACCTTTGTTGCCAACAACACCATTTATTCTTTTAGCCGGTGTCTGTTTTTCTAAAGCGTCACCTCGTTTTGAATTATGGTTACTTAATCATCGGGTATTTGGACCCGTTATTTCTAACTGGCGTCAATATCACATGATTCCATGGCATGTTAAGTGGCTTGCGGTATTCATGTTGGTGATTTCTGCGATTGGTATTGGTTTCAGCCAGCTGCCCTTATATGGAAAGAGCATTATATGGGGGGGGTTATTAATTCTTATATTATTTATTGTGACCCGTCGCTCCAGAATATGTTAAATAATGAGTCATTAGAAACATATGTAATGAGTTATATATTATATTGAAGGTGCCATTTTCATTGGTTTTTTGTTACTAACATATTTTTTCTGAAGAAGTAAGAGTTGAAGAGGTTTAAGCAATAATCCATATGGATTGAAGCCCTTTTGCGGTTATATAAGGTATGCTAACTCTGAAAAGCGGATAAGAAATTGGTTAAACCTTGCTCGTTTAAACTTGAACTATCTAATTTTATCTTTACCTTTAAAAAGGTTTCTGTATACTACGCCCCAGCTTTAGGGGTGTAGTTCTAATTGGTAGAACGGCGGTCTCCAAAACCGACGGTTGGGGGTTCGAGTCCCTCCACCCCTGCCATTTCTTCTTTGAAAGAATTACACCTATCTGTGTTTGTTCTCCGTGATATCATATTTTTATTTATTCGACATTCATCATGAATTCAAGAGCGTGTTTTTTATTGCAACAGATGGACATTCCTGTATGGGAAGAGCGTCATCCATCCCAAATTATGAATGAATGGGTCATTGTACATGAAAATCCAGAAAGCCTTATGCGTTCACCCCTGTTACAGGGGATCCTTCAAGGGTTTTCCTTAGGTGAAAGGGACTTTCAGCTAATTCGTCCTGCCATGATTGAACAGGTTGATATTAATGGACCAGTTCTCTGGTTCGCTGAGCAGGAATGTCCCAGCTATTTAGCGCGAGTCTTGTTTTGTATTCCATGGTCACTGCTGCGTCAGGATAGTCAAGTGAAGCAGCAATTGTGGAAGAAAGGATATGATGAATTATCAAGTCGATAAATTAGAGTCGTCTGATTTGTCGCAAATTATGGCGATTGAGCAGCGCGTGCAACATCATCCGTGGAATGAGTCTCTCCTTCAACAGAGTTTTAATCACTTGTCTTATAATTTGGCATTGCGGGGAAAAGAGTCTGATCTTTTGGGGTATCTTTTCTGTCGTGTAGTCGTTGATGAAGGTGAGTTACTCAATATCAGTATTGATAGAAATCTTCAACATCAAGGTTGGGGTGGACATTTACTTCGTTCTCTTATCATCCGGTTAAAGATGCAGGGAATTCACCGTATAATGTTAGAAGTTAGAGCTTCAAATCAACCTGCATTGCGACTTTATAAGCGACTAGGGTTCAATTTAGACGGGGTTCGAAAAAATTATTATCCTTCTGGCGATACAAGAGAGGATGCACTTCTCATGAGCCGAATATTATAATTAACTTTCGCTTAGGATAAGAAAACCTTTTCTGATATACCATGAATAATGGCTATTTAATTGTAATTTCTTATTCCAGATTGGGGTCCATTACCGGTGGGATATAATGTTGGAGTTATGTCAGTGAGTTTCTCTATGCCAATCTAATAAAAATCTAAAGGTGATATCCCCATTCATTATTTATTTGAGTAAATAGCGGTTACTATGGGAAATTTTTGTGTGTTTTTTGTTTTTGATTGATGGCTGAGCATTGCCCGCCTTCTGGCTATTTCGGTAATTCGTTTTAAGGATAGTTTGATGGTGACGGCTGAAAGGGGCATAAAATTACCAGATTCCATGGTCGTTCTTGCAACCCAAATCTGTTGCATCGGAAGCACTAAATGGGTTGATAAAGGGGAATTTTCCTGGAATTGAACAAATATGGCTGGTTGTAAACGAATGTTATATTTTTTGGAGAATAATTTCTGTTTTCTATCTAAATCAATCGTATAACGTACTTTCAGATAGTTTTTGGTAAACCGAATGAAATCGCGGTTATTGAGAATATCTTTTTCGAATTTTTTACATATATGGCATGCTTTGCGCCTGAAGTATAACAGCATAGGACGGTTATTGTGGTAAGAGAGTTCCAGCGCTTTCTGGTATCCTTCCTGTTCAAAGTACCAGCCATCACGCGAACTTACACCATAGTTTCTGATATGAAAAAAGTAGATATATGTACAAGCCAGCAACGCAACAAATAATCCGGTGATTGCCATTATCCATTGTAGTTGTGGCTTTTTAAAAAGACGCATAGTATTTACTCAATGGTCGATATATCTTGTGAAAATTATAGCGGATATTGTTTATCTATATTGAGTTTTCTTCTAGTTGGCAAAACCTTGAGCGGTTATGGCACGTTAATAACGATAAATGAATTCGATATTGAACCTAAAATCTTATTGAGATTGGTGCCTGAAAATGACGTTACATTGGCTTTCTCAGATGCCATGATCAAAAAGTCAGGTTTAATTTTTTGCTCTGTGTTTAAGATTTGCTCATCAGCGTAACCATATTTAACGATGCATTCTCCTTGCTGTTGTTCTGGAACAAACTGACTGAGTAATGATTTAAGACGATATTCAGCAATCATCTGTTGTTCGCTTTTTAAATCATCATTGAGTAGCGGGAAAGTACCATTGTGTATGCAACTCTCATTGATATACAGCAAGTGAATTTTCCCTCTATTTGTTCCTAACAGACATCTTGCCGGTTCAATCAGATAAGGGAGATGTCCTTCATATCCAAGATCAAAAATGATTAGAATGGTCTGATACATAACTATCTTTGTCCCATTAAGTGGTTAGGTAACCAAAGCACAATTTCTGGTATTAACATACAAATGATTAAAACAACGAGTTTTATCATGACAAATGGTGTGACTGATTTATAGATATCCAGCATTGTGATATCTGGTGGTGCGATTCCTTTCAGGTAAAAGAGTGCAAATCCATATGGTGGTGTTTGGACTGCGATTTCAATGTTCAGAATCATGAGAATTCCAAACCAAATTGGGTCATAGCCAAGAGATACTGCGATGGGTGTAAATAACGGTGCACACATCAGGACAATAATGAATTCATCAATAATGAATCCCAATAGCAGCATGATTAATTGGAACATAATGATGATGCCAATAGGTGGAAGACCGGCATTTTTTGTAAAATCACTTACGAGGTTCTGGATGCCCATTAGCATATGAAAATTACTGAAGACAGTGGCACCTAAGATAATCCACATAGCAACACTGACCAGAACAGCGGTTTCATAACCTGCTAATTTAAGCATTGAAAAATTAAATCGTTTAAAAAATAGTGCAAGAATAATAGCGCCAAGCACTCCCACCGCACCTGATTCAGTTGGTGTTGCAATACCACTCATAATAGAGCCCAATACAGCTACGATTAGTAGTATTGAGAGAAGACCATCCCGGAGAGTTTTAAAGCGCATCTGGGGAGAAACTGTCGGTCGTGTTTCACTGTCGAGGGGGGCTCGTTCCGGATTTAGTTTGCAACTGATAATGATATATCCGACCATCATCGTAATCATCAATGCCGCAGGCCCGAGTGCACCGATAAACATTCGCCCTACAGAATTTTGTGTCGTTGAAGCAAACATGATCATGGGGATGCTGGGTGGAATTAGAATTCCAAGTCCTCCTCCTGCCATGATAACTCCCAGTGCTAGTTTTTTATCATAGCCTCTCTCTAACATCGGTTTAAGCGCGATACTTCCTGAGGTCATGATTCCTGCGCCGATAATTCCTACCATGGCGCCAATCATTGAGCAAACCCCAATGACGCTGATGGCCAGTGATCCGCGAATTTTACCGATTAGTATTTGGCTGGCATTAAACATGGCATCGCCAATACCTGAGCGAGTTAGTAATTGCCCCATATAAATGTAAAGAGGTATTGCAAGAAGAATAAAACTAAAAAATACTGATTCAGTTGTCGTTGGAAGGACATTAAATATGGCGTCTCCCCATGTCAGATAGCCAATTCCCATTGCTATTCCACCTAATGCCATGCCAACTGGTGCACCAAGTGCAAAAGCGGTTAATACACACGCTAATAAAATCCCGGTTAAAAGTTCAATTCCCATTAAACATTTTCCTCAAGTAACTTTTTCCCAGTCATAAAATGACTGATGTGCTGAATCATATCGGCACTGAGTTGTAGTGCCATCAATGTTCCTGAAACTGTTATCATCAGCCAGAAGTGATACATTTGCGGGGCCCATTCGCTTTGTCTGCGGTAATTAAACTGCATTGCTTCGTGAAATTTATCCCATCCTTTGTAAGCCAGAAGTACGACGAAATAGAATGCTAATAGATGGGTTATGACATCGAACAGGCTACGGGTTCGTGGGGAAACTCGAAGATAGAGAATATCTACATTAATATGTGCTTTACGCTGCTGAGCGTAGGCGCCACCTAAGGCAGCTAAGTATCCGAAGAAGAAAAGTGAAACATCGTAAGCCCAAATGGTTGGATGATTGAGAAAGTAGCGGCAAAAAACATCATAAATAATAACGATTGAAATCGCAGGCATGAGTAATGATACTGATTTGCCGATAAGTTTTACGATCCAATGAACGATTCGGCAATATCCTACCAGAAGGATATTTATCATATTGAAGTCCTTATCAAAGCTTGAATAAGACCGGGCATGACAGCCCGGTTAATGTATCATTGTTGTTCTTTTAATATTTCAACCAACTGTTTGCTATAAGGTCCAGCTTTAGCGTATTCATCCCATAATTCCATGGCTGTATCGTGCCATTTTTTCTGATCTGCTTCGCTAGGTGCGGGGCTCCATTTCAAGCCTTTTTTCTCCATGTCTGCGACCGCCTGAGATTCCCATAAACGTGATTTTGTCAGCTGATCACGGGCGTGGATAACAGTGGCTGCATTGACTATTTCTTTGAGATCTTCGGGTAATTTATTCCAGGCACTACGATTGACAATAATCGGAAGTACCTGCGCTCCAGCTAATGGAAGAGGGTACATATATTTAGCTACTTCCTCATGATTTCCATCCCGGTGATCGATCATGTTAGAGCCTATAGAACCATCGATAACACCTGTTGCTAAGCTGGTGTAAATTTCTCCCCAAGCCAGAGAAACCGGTGATGCCCCGAGTTTTCGTAAGAATTTACCATATGCTCCAGGAGCTCTGATTTTCATCCCTTTAAAATCTGATAACGATTTAATCGGTTTTTTAGTAATGATATAAACTGCTGGTTGGATATAGGGTTCAAGCCAGACAAGCCCCTGTGAAGCGTAGGCTTTTTTTAGAATTTTATTCCAGCCTCGTTCATGGAATAATGTCATGAGATTACTGACGTTGCTTGTGGTACCTGGTAAGCCGATTTCGACGACGCCTGCAGGTAGCTCACCAGCATTCATCGATTGAAACGGTGCTCCCATTTGTAGAAGTCCGCTTTTTACTGCACCGAAAATACCTGAGCTTTCGACTCCCTCACCGGCATAGAGGACCTGGACTTTGATTCGCCCATTAGACATTGTCTCTATGTTATGAGCGAGACTTTCGTAAACTTTACCGAATGCGGTTCCCCGGCTGTAAAGATTGGCAAATCGCCAGTTATATTTGGCTGCCTGTGCAGAGCTTAGAAATATGGCACAAGTCAGAATGACTGTGCAAAGCGCATAAATTTTGCGTTTTATTTTTTGTGTGAATTGCATAGATTGTCACCTCCTGGTGTATTAGATTTTTATCCTAAAAATCATATGTCTTTTCAGAGCTTGTTTATCTTTAGAGATGGTTCTCCTGAAGTAAAAAATTATCTTAATCAGTCACTCTGAAGGTGTATAATTGAGTTGGATTTAGTTATCAAAGATAAACAAACTCAGTATCGCCTTCGGGCCATTTATCCATCGTTCCAGATGATTTCTAATTAATAAATCGTTATAGTCATATCCAAAGTTTGATGGTTATCAAACTTTGTTGTCGATTAACTCATTGAATTTTAATGATTATAGTTAGATAAGATATATTTTACATGATGCTCTAGATTGGTGAGACTGCACCAATTCTGGAAGTTATGTCTACTATTTACTAAATAGATGTTTTACTAAGTTTCTTAATGGCTTTTTTCTATCTTGTTCTTTTATTTAATATTGTCAGATTATTATGCGAATGTGATCTAAGAGGTATATTTATTGCTGATTAATCGCAGGCTGTTCCGTTTTAGTGCAATCATGAGTGTGTATGTTCAGGTTTGAGCATGTGTTTCGATAAAAAATTTTCTTTTTGCCATCCATAAAAAATCGGAGTTTGATTATAACGTGGCTAAATCAATCAACTATTCTCTCGGTCAGGTAAGTGACTACGAATTAAAGCAGCTCCGGGTTTTTAAAACGGTAGTTGAGTGCGGTGGTTTTTCTGCGGCAGAAACAGAACTAAATATTGGCCGCTCAACGATTAGCTTACATATATCTAATTTAGAATCGAGGTTAAATTTAACCCTTTGTCGACGTGGGCGCGCCGGATTTTCTTTGACAGGTGAAGGGGCTGTTGTCTATCAGATGACACAACAGCTTCTTGATTCTCTGGAAGATTTTCGTAATACCGTAAATAATCTAAATAGTAGTCTGACAGGCCAACTTCGCTTACTTTTGTCAGATCATATTTGTCTGGATCCGCGATCTGGTTTTTCAGAGGTTGTGAAGAATTATCGTGCCCAGGCTCCTCAAGTACAGTTGAATACAAACGTCGGTTCAATGGCAGATATTGAGCGGAGAATTCTGAATGATGAGGCAGATATTGGGTTTATTCCATATCATCGTGAATTAGAAGGATTAAATTACCTACAGCTTTATCATGATAGTTGCTACCTTTATTGCTCGACAGAACATGAATTAGCCAAACGCCTCCCCGAATCGCTGACGGACGAAGATATCAATCAGGCGGCCGCTGCGCATGCAGGCCTAAAACCTCATCAAGAAGTCAATCAGCAGCTTATTGGTCTTAATCTGGCGGCAATTGCCTACTTTTATGATGTCCGGCTCAGCTTAATTTTGTCTGGGCATTATATTGGTTTTTTACCAGGACCATATGCAAAAGAATATGTTGAAAAAGGAGAAATAACGCCGTTGATGCCTGAAACACGGTTTTATACATTAGGTGTTGCAGCCGTATGTAAAAAAACGGCTCAACCTCATAAACCAAGAGAATTATTCTGGGATTTGCTGCATCGTCGTTAAGTTATATGGGGCAGCTTTTAACGGTCTGGCTGCTCATATCTTGTAATTGACTGCTTTTGGAACTGATATTCATTCTGACGTGGTTAATCTTAAGATTATTTTCTATTTATTCAGATTAGTTCTGGATTCATGTTGGCCATATGGCATTGAAGTCATCATGCTCAAATCAGCAGATGACTTCTGAAAAAATACCTTCAAAGATAATAGCTCCTGACATCGTCATTTCTTGTGAAATAAAAGATTTTTAAAAAAATCTTGAACGATAATAATTTTCATTTATATTAGCTATTTCGTGCTTACCAATTGTTAATTTCTGGTTTGTTTTTTCGTTGTATAAACGGTTATTGCTTTGAATTATCAGCTATATGACCGTCGATATAATCCGTTATTTATTCATAAATAGAGGTTTTAATGCGTTCTTTCGTTCGTATTTCGCTGCTGTTATTTTGTTGTGTTTTTTCATGGATGGTTCAGGCAACACAATACCCTTTAACTATAACTGATATGGCTGGCCGTAAAGTTACTATTCAATCGGAACCGAAGCATATTGTTTTACAAGATGGTCGTGATGTACTGATGTTAGCCTTATTGGATCGTGAAAATCCATTTAAACGGATTGTGGCCTGGAATAATAATATTGAACGAAATGATCAGGGCCTCTGGAAGCAGCTGATTAAGCAATGGCCCCAGGCAAGCCATATTCTTGATATGAAGTTTGGGGACAGTGGCCAGCTTAATCTTGAAGAGGTTATGACTAAGCAGCCTAATTTGTTGATTGCTGAGTTACGGGCTAAGCCGGCGTTAGAGCAAGGTGGTGTGATCAAAATGCTCGCTAAGCTGGATATTCCAGTGGTCTTTGTTGATACATCAGAGCATTCAATTAAGGATGCTCCCAGAAGTGTTGAGTTACTTGGAAAAATCTTTAATCAGGAAAGCCGGGGACAAGCGTATTTCAACTTTTATGAAAAACATTTAAAGCGTGTTCGTTCAGGTATCCAAAGAGGATTGAATGAAGGGTATAAACGCCCGACAGTGTTTATTGAAGCCCATGCGGGTGTTAAAGGGCCTCATGATTGCTGTTTTACTCATAATCATTTTGGTTGGGCAAATCTGGTCGAAGCCGCAGGTGGTGACAATTTGGGCTCTCGCTTGTTGAAAGGTCCAACTGGAGTGATTGCGATGGAAAAAGTGCTTGAGATGCAGCCTGATGTTTATGTGATGACCGGTTCACAGTGGAAAGGTCGTAGCAAATCGATTGCGTTACCATTTGGTTATGATGCTTCAACTTCAGAGATTAATCGTTCATTTGCCCGTTTATTGGCCAGACCTGGGTTTAAAGAACTAAAAGCTTACCGTGATCATCATATATATGGTCTATATCATCAATTTTATAATCATCCATATAATATTGTGGCTGTTGAGGATTTGGCTAAAGATTTTTATCCGGATCAATTCAAGTCGCTTCATCCAACGGCGACGTATCAGCAGATCCTGCGTCAATTTACCGGGATTCACACAGGTAATATCACATTGTTTGCTCATGCGAAGGAATAAGTTTGACTGATTTACTACAAGCGCCGGGTCATGTATCCGGCGTCACTGTTTATAGCCGGGATGTCCGCCGAAAACTCTATTGGGTGATTGGCTTTTTTATTTTAACGGTTGTTGCAGTGATTACCGATCTGATTTGTGGTTCAGGAACACTCCCCTGGCGGGTTGCTTTACATGGTTTGCTTCATCCTGATCAGAGCTCTGCGATGGTAGATGTTGTGATGTGGGATCTTCGTATGCCTGTGACGCTGACCGCTGTGTTGGCTGGAATAGGCTTGAGTCTGGCTGGTTCACTCATGCAGACTGTATTGGATAATCCTCTGGCTGAACCATTTACATTGGGTATATCAGCGGCAGCTGGGTTTGGCGCTGCATTGGTGATTGTTTTTCAGACAGCTTTAATTCAGTGGTTACCCGTTAGCTATTTAGTGACAGCTAATGCGTTTATATTTGCATTAGCAACCGTGCTGTTTATTGGATTGTTTGCTGCCAGACGGGGATTGTCTGTTGAGATGATCGTTATGTTAGGGATTGCTGTTCACTTTATTTTTTCAGCACTACTCGGACTTGCACAATATTTAGCAAATGTTGATCAGCTGCAATCATTGGTATTCTGGATGATGGGATCTTTGCAGAAAAGCAACTGGACTCAAGTTGGGATTAACGCTGGGATTATCATTGTGATTGTTCCTGTATTATTACTGCTTTCCTGGCAAGTGTCGGCATTACGGGGGTTCGGTGAACAAGCCCAGGTGCTTGGCATTCCGGTTGCCCGTATGAGAATGATGCTATTGATTTTTTCTGCATTATTAGCTAGTGCGATTACTGCAACGATAGGGGTTGTGGGATTTGTCGGTCTGGTCGGGCCTCATGTTGCTCGTATGCTGGTGGGCGAAGATCAGCGTTTTACGCAAATAATGACCATGATTATAGGTGCTTTGCTAATGACGGTTGCTTCGATTATCAGCAAGATGCTTATCCCGGGGGTTATTCTGCCAATTGGGATGATTACGTCATTGTTGGGAGTCCCATTTTTCTTATGGCTGATATTTGGGCGTAGTGCCAGGAGAAGATAATGCTAAAAGTAGACCAATTGTCAGTCTCGATTCGTCGTCAATTAATTTTACATCCCACAAGTTTCCAAGTGAGCAATGGGACTCAGCTTGCTTTATTGGGGCGAAATGGAGCGGGTAAATCAACCTTAGTTAAAGGGTTGGCAGGCCTGATGAAAGCTTCAGGAGAGGTTAGCTTAGATGGGGATTCATTCGTGCAACTTCCATTTAGTGAACGAAGTCGATTGATTGGATATGTTGCTCAGGATTTTTCATCTCAAAATGTTCGTTTAACCGTATTTGAATTACTTTTATTAGCACAAAACAGCTATAACATAGGTCTTAAGGCGTCAGTTGATAGTTTATCTAAAGCACAGCGTATGCTGTCAGAATTAGGTTTGGAAGGGTTAAGTGATCGTTTCCCTGAGCAAATGTCTGGGGGGCAGAGGCAGATGGTCGCCTTGGCACTGGCCTTGATTCGGAATCCAAAATTATTACTTTTAGATGAGCCAACCTCAGCGTTAGATTTATCAAATCAGTTTCAATTGTTGCAAACGGTCAGAGAATATACCCAAAAACATCAAATTTGTACGGTAATGGTGCTTCATGATTTAAATTTAGCGCATCGTTTTGCTGATCAGACCATGTTACTTGAAGATGGCAGATTAAAAGTTATAGGGAATACATCAGATGTTTTGACGGCTGATCAGATAGTATTAAGTTATGGAATGCAGTGTGAGGTTTTGGTTGGTTCTGATGGTACTCGAAGTGTTCATCCGTTACGAGTCTGTAATGGTAAAATGTGATATAGGTTTTTAGATAATGAAAAGGGCCTTTTTGGCCCTTTTGTTGTTATTTAACTTGCTATTTTGAACGTTCTTTAAGCATTTGCTTCTGCTGATTCATCAATTAATTCTGGTGGGGTTTTCTGGAATCCACGGGTGATGAATGCGAGATAAGTGATTCCGATAATGGCCCAAATGATACCCAGCTCTATTGCATCGTGATCCAGGCTGATTAACAACCAAAAGTCAAAAACTGCACCAGCCAGAGGGAAAATCAGATAATTGATAAACCCACCCAGACTGCGTTTTTTCCCACGGATAAAGTAATGGAAAATTACAGATACGTTTACCAGTGTAAAGGCAATGAAAGCGCCGAAGTTAATGAATGATGTTGATGTTGAAACATTCATCGTCAATGCCAATAAACCGATAATTGCAACAATAATGATGTTTGTAACTGGTGTTTTAAAACGAGGGTGTAACTGACCAAAGACCTTTTCTGGTAAAACACCATCCCTTCCCATTGCATAAAGTAGTCGCGAAGCACTGGCTTGGGCTGAAATACCAGAACAGAACTGGGCGATGATCATACCAGCTAAGAAAATGGAACTAAATAATGCGCCACCAATATCTTTGGCAATTTCAAATGCCGCAGAGTCGACGTTTTTAAAGGCAAGTGATGGATGAACCAAAGTGGTGACATATGATGCCAAAATGAAAATCCCACCTCCAATACAAGTGACCAGGATGATCGCAAGAGGAATTGTTTTGGTTGGATTCTTTGTTTCTTCAGTCATTGTTGTAATGGCATCAAAACCAAGGAAAGAATAACAAGCAATTGCCGCACCGGATAAAATAGCCGAAGCTGTATGGCCATAATGATGGATTAGTGGGTCTAACGAAAATAGAGTTGCACTGCCGTGTCCGCTTTCAATATTACGGATGGCCAGAATAATAAATAGTGCGACGACAATGAGTTGGAAAGCCATCAGCATCATGTTGACGTTCATACTGGATTTGACGCCAAGAATGTTTAATGCCGTTGTAATGACAATAAATGCTAATACCCATCCCCAGACGGGCACAGCTGGGAAAGCTGCATTTAAATATGCACTACCAATAAGCCAGATAGCCATTGGAATAAACAGATAATCAAGCAGTGTTCCCCATCCGACCATAAAACCAATGTGGTCATTAAGTGATTTACGGGTATAAGTGTAAGCTGACCCGGAAACTGGAAAGGCTTTTACCATTTTGCCGTAACTTAATGCAGTAAATAGCATGGCAATTAAAGCTAAAGCATAGGCACTAGTACTCATGCCATCCGTTGTTTGAGCAATTAGTCCATAAATACCGAAAACGATCATCGGAGCCATATAGGCTAGCCCAAATAAAATAAGATGCGGGAGCGATAGGACTCTCTTAAACGATGTAGAATTCTCCATAATTGATATCCTGGTGTTGATTAACGAAGTTGTGTTTTTAATTAATATTTCCCCATTTATTCATGGGGTTATGACATCTATGCACCTTATTGCTACCGTTTAGGGTATGTTGATATTTGGTGACCGAATTGTACTTTAGTGAGCTTTACGAATTATTATCCATTTCCTTTTGTCTCATTTTGGTGCAAATGAGTGACTATAAAGAGACATAGTCAATTGACCTGGATAGAAAGCAAACAATTGTCAATTCATTACCAAAGATAAACAGCCCTAAATTTATCTAAGGCCTATATAGTTTAATGGTCGGCAAAGCCGACCATTAAACTATAGGATTAGAAAAGCTCTTTTAAAACTGAGCCTAGGATGTCCATGGCCTCATCTAAAATAGCCGGTTCGGCAGTTAATGCTGGAAGTAATCGAATTACATTCCCACGAGTGCCGCAAGACAGCAAAATAAGACCTTTTTTAGCTGCTGCTGCAACGATTGCTTTAGTTAAAGTCGGATCTGGTTGTTGTGCATCACCTTCTTTTACCAATTCGAATGCAATCATCGCGCCTAAGTTGCGAACATTACCAATTTTTTTAGGATAGCTTTGTTGTAATGTTGTTAGTCGTCCTGACAATTGTTCGCCAATTGAGAGTGCTCTATCACATAGTTTTTCTTCGGTGATAATATCAAGAACAGCTAGAGCTGCGGCACAAGCAATAGGTGAACCACCATAAGTACCACCTAATCCACCAGGTTGAGGTGAATCCATAACTTCTGCTTTACCGATGACACCTGAGATAGGGAAACCACCACCGAGACCTTTTGCAATGGTCATCAGGTCAGGTTCGATATCCGCATATTCACATGCAAATGTTTTACCTGTACGAGCAAAACCAGTTTGAATTTCGTCGACAATCATCATGATGCCGTGTTCATCGCAAAGTTCGCGAAGTGCTTTTAAGAAGCTAACTGGGGCACGATAAAAACCACCTTCGCCCTGTACCGGTTCAACGATAATAGCTGCGACCCGTTCAGGTTCAACATCAACACTAAAGCGGGTTTTGATTGCATTCAGTGAATCTTGTTCGCTTACGCCCAAATAAGCATTTGGATAAGGAACGTGATAAATTTCAGCGGGGAAAGGACCGAATCCTTTTTTGTATGGATTCACTTTACCTGTTAAGGCCATTGCCATTGCTGTCCGGCCGTGGAATCCACCGTCAAATGCAATGACTGCACTACGGTTTGTATAGTGTCTGGCGATTTTGATCGCATTTTCAACTGCTTCTGAACCTGAAGAAAATAACACAGTTTTTTTCTGAGTGTTTCCTGGGGCCAGTTTGTTGAGCTTTTCAGCTAATTCAACAGCTGGAGCATAAGGCGTAACAGTTAAACATGTATGAGTAACGTGTTCTAGCTGTTCTTTAACAGCTGCAATAACTTTAGGATGGCGGTGACCCGTATTGAGTACTGCAATCCCTGCACCTAAATCGATATAGCGATTACCTTCACTATCCCAATATTCTGCATTTTCTGCACGGTCGACAAAAATATCGAATGCGTTACCTTGGCCACGGGCAAAGGCTTGTTGCTTACGTTGTGCTAATTCCTGATTAGTCATAATTATAAATACTCCGAAAAGTAAGGTGTTAGCCGGTTAGCTAACCCCCATACACAGATATTTGATTTCACTATATTCATCAATGCCATGACGTGAACCTTCACGCCCAACACCTGATTCTTTTACGCCTCCAAATGGCGCGACTTCATTCGAAATTAAGCCTTCGTTAATTCCGACCATCCCATATTCTAACCCTTCACTGACACGCCAAATCCTTCCCATATCGCTGGCATAAAAATAGGCAGCTAGGCCAAATGGCGTACTGTTAGCTAATTCAATGGCTTCATCTTCTGTTTCAAAACGGACAAGCGGTGCAACAGGCCCAAATATTTCGTGGTTAAAAATGTCCATATCAGGGGTGACATCAGTTAATACGGTTGGTGGATAAAACAGCCCTTCGGTTGGTGTGCCACCTAATTTAACTTTTGCTCCTGACTGGAGTGCCTGTTCGACCAATTGATTCACTTTGTTGACAGCAGATTGGTTGATGAGAGGACCCATAGTGACGCCTTTATCAAGGCCATTGCCGAGCTTAAATGTTTTTTCTACTGCAATGGTTAATTTTTTAGCAAATTCATCGTAAACGGCTGAATGAACTAAAATGCGATTCGCACAAACACAAGTTTGGCCACTGTTTCGATATTTTGATGACAATGCGCCTTCAACGGCCTTATCCAGATCGGCATCATCAAACACGATAAATGGGGCATTTCCCCCAAGTTCCATAGAGGTCCGTTTTACTGTTTGTGCGCACTGGCTCATCAGTAATTTCCCAACAGGGGTTGAGCCTGTAAAACTGAGCTTTCGGACAATGGAGCTTTCGGTTAGGGCTTTGCCGATAGGTTTCGCATCGATACCGGTAACAATATTTAATACTCCGGCTGGGATATTAGCCCGGTGTGCCAGCTCAGCCAATGCCAGGGCACATAGAGGTGTTTCTTCTGAAGGTTTAATGATCATCGTACAGCCTGCTGCTAGTGCCGGAGCTGCTTTTCTGGTGATCATTGCAATAGGGAAGTTCCAGGGAGTAATCGCAGCGACAACCCCAATAGGCTGACGAATCGTCATTAACTTCTGATTCGGGTTAGTTGCAGGAATTACTTCACCATATTGGCGTTTTCCTTCTTCAGCAAACCATTCAACAAAGAATGCTCCATAACTCACTTCACCTTTGGCTTCTGTTAATGCTTTACCTTGTTCTAAGGTCATCATCATGGCTAAGTCTTGTTGGTTAGCCAAAATAAGATCAAACCATTTGCGAAGATACGAAGCTCTTTGTTTAGACGTTAAGGCTCGCCAGGCAGGAAGCGATTTATTGGCTGCGTGTATTGCCTGTTCTGCCTCAATGTGCCCACAATCGGCTACTTTGGCCAGTAATTCTGCTGTCGCTGGGTTATATACATCAAAAGTTTTTTGAGTTGATGCGTCACACCACTGGCCATCAATGTATGACTGATGATGCAGTAAAGAAGGATCAGATAATTGCATTGTAGGCTCCTAAAAAGTAATAGCAGATATAATCAGGCGATCACAAGAATGTGATGATTTATTGAATCAACCCGGATGGGCAAATAATTTATATCATGTTAATCCGATGTTAGAAGTGCTGGTAATTAGAAAAAATCATCAGCTATCAATGCATGGTTTGATGCTGACAAAACATTCGAGAAATGAAAGATGTAAGTGATAGAATTATTATTTTTTATTTAAATAAAATTCCGATTATTCAAGTAATTACATGTATATTCTCTCATAGATGTTGCAACATATTAAAAGTAGTTGGATTTTATTTCATTGATTTATATCACGGGGAAAGTGCATAAAAAATCAAATCTAATGATTTATTCATTCCTAAGTGGTTCATTTTTAGCCAAAACTAGCCTTTGTGTGCACTTAAGTATGATGTATTGTATACAAGTTGATAGTCCTCTCAGGGCGTGTTTATCCGAATTTCATTGAATTGGAGAGAGTAAAAAATTATGTATTGTGAATTCGTTTTTTTTGCTTTGGCGCATCATGCGGGAGCATGAGATATAAGAAAATCGGGATCATAACAATACAGGCAATGGTCAGAAAGGTGTGGTTGAATCCCCAAAGCATATCTTTCCCATCGGGAGAGATCCGGTAGAAAATCGCCAGTAAGGTTGCTCCACATGCAGTTCCTAAACTAAATCCCAATTGCTGAAGTACAGAAAGTAAACTGTTGCCAGAGCTTGCCAGTTCATTATTTAGATCGCGTAAAGAGATTGTCCCGATACAGCTGAATGTTATCGAGTTTAAAGCGCCTAAGATGGAGAGTTGAACTAAAATGGTCGGGAAAAGTGAATTGGTCAGAGCAAATGAGGCAATGCACAGAGTTTGTAATAAACAGACGGTTAGTAGTACATTCCGATAACCGAAGCGATGGATTAACTGCACGACATACTTTTTGGCAATCATTGCAAATAAGGCGATTGGGATCATTGATAATCCGGCATAAAATGGGCTGAATCCTTGACCTAATTGCAAATATAAAGGAATTAATAAAGGCATAGCGCCTGTTCCCATCCGGTAAAATACATTGGCTAAGGCACCAATAGTGAATGTTCTAACCTTAAATAATCGGGGAGGAAATAAAGGTGTTTTTTGATAATAGGCTAGTAACCAGTATCCGCCTCCTAAAAGAAATCCAACAGACAGATAAATAACAGCTGTACTGCTACCTGATTTTTGATGAGAAAGAAGATCTAACCCAATTGTCAGTGATGCCATTGCACCGGCTAAAATTAGAAATCCACAGTAGTCAAAATGTTCAGGCCTTGGATAGCGGATATCAGGCATGACT
This sequence comes from Candidatus Celerinatantimonas neptuna, assembly GCA_911810475.1. Taxonomy (NCBI): domain Bacteria; kingdom Pseudomonadati; phylum Pseudomonadota; class Gammaproteobacteria; family Celerinatantimonadaceae; genus Celerinatantimonas; species Candidatus Celerinatantimonas neptuna. The sequence continues at coordinate 638,635 of OU461276.1, read as the reverse complement.
TTACATGCAATGATTAAACCAATAATGGCAACAGGAATATTAATAAGGAAGACCCAGTGCCATGTGGCAACCTCAACTAAAAATCCACCTAATGCCGGTCCGATGACCGGCCCGATAAGTCCAGGCATGACTACAAAGCTCATGGCTGCCAGAAATGTTCGACGGGGGATTGTTCTAAGGATCGCCAGACGTCCGACAGGCAGCATTAGTGATCCACCAATTCCCTGTAATACACGCGATGCGACAAGCTGATTTAAGGACTGAGACTGAGCACAGCAAAAAGAACCAAGGCCAAATAATGTAATCGCCAGTATAAATATCTTACGGGTGCCAAACCGATCGGCTAACCAACCTGAAGCCGGGATTAAAATTGCAACAGTCAGAAGATATGCTTCAATGACAGATTGCATGTTTAGAGGGCTTTCATTGAGAGCTTTTGCCATGGAAGGAAGGGCAGTATTAACGATTGTGCCATCAAGAGTTTGCATGAAAAAGGCAATTGCAACTAACCATAGCAGTGGCTTGCCGGTAACCGGCTCGGTCATTATAACTCCTAGTCTGAATATCAGCTTGATTGAAATTTTGAAATCGCAGAGATGTATATAGATCTGTAGATGGATGGGATACTACAGTTTATCTGAAACAACTGATTATGCCGGAATATGCGTCTTCTGGCAATGTGTGATTGTCAAGGGAGACGGGCTTGTTAAATGTGGTTTCCGGTTACGAACGTGGAATTTTATTGCAGCAATGTGGTATATGGCCAGATGCCTGTGCAAGATTTGAGTCAGTAAATTGATAGTAGTTATATTTCCATTGTTGTAGCCGGGTGCGACTGATTTTTAGATCTGTTTCATCTAGAATCTGGTGGAACTGAAGTTTTCTGACATCATAATGCAGTTTAAGTTTTTTGCCTTTATTCTCAATCGAACAGATGCCAGTCATATTCATTAAAGTTGTGTATTTTTCTGGTGAAATACATTCATCCAGGTATAGGGTTCGAACCACATCAAAATTAGCCATGTATTCTCCGTATATTGCTACTCTATTATTCCTGTCTTGCATCGGTGTATTAGCGTTTGAATGACTCTGTTGTTATGTGTCGTTGTTCATTTATTTATTGTCTGGTCATGATTGTGTAGATGACTTTCTGTCACAGAACCGGCTTTTTTGGATAAACAGCAAATAACGGTTAAACGTCAATACGATCTAGTTATTATTTCTATAAAAAGCTTTACCCATCATGCCTGAGCATTGATGTTCATGATTAAAGCCGTGATGCATCCATTGTCCCATTTGTTGCCAAACGGATGAAGCGGTTACGTTGGGATTTACTGATGTATCGGAAGATGAAAAACCATCTGCGATAGCTTTCGTGCTTAATAAAACGGCAGCGAAAATAAAGGCTGCTTTGATGATCGATTTAACATTGTATGTTGAACTCATGTTTTGCTCCTTCGTGCCGTTATTGCTTAATAATCAGGCTAAGTTAATTTTAAAGTATCCATCAGCAGGAAAGTAAAGAGATAAAGTGATTGTGCTCTACATGATTTTTTATATTGCAGAATGCAAAAGGTACAAAGTTTTTACGATTGAATATGCTAGAGTGCTTTTCAGTAGTTGGCACTAATTTTGTAATTTTTTGAATTGTAAATAAAAAATTGTTTTTTATGGGCATTATAAATGGCAACTGATTTGCATTGATTAATGATGATTAGTTCTGAACGCATTCCTCAGGATAGGAGTAATCCAGACATTAAGGAGAGAGTATGTCATTAGGTCGATTTAGATTATGGGAAAGCCAGAAATCGTTGGCCGAAAGGGAGCAAGCTCAATTGCAATTAAGTCAATTACGAGCTGAACATGATGCAATTTATAGTTCGATGGCTGTGATCTATTTTTCGATTGATGGAGAAATAGAAAGTGCAAATGAAAATTTTCTGAAAACGTTTAGCTACACCTCATTTGATGAACTTATGGGAAAGTCGCATCAGATTTTTTGCACGAACGATTATGTTAACTCTCCAGAATATCAGAAGTTTTGGGCTCGTTTACGCAAAGGAGATGTGTTTACAGGACGGGTTCCCCGTTTGAATGCCAGAGGTGAACTAATATGGCTGGAAGCCAGTTATTCTCCACTTAAAGATGAACAGGGTCATGTTGTAAGAGTTGTTAAATTAGCCTCAGATATTACTAATCGAGTTACCGAAGCCAACCGGCAAAAAGCGATTGTGAATGCTCTGGATCGGGTGATGGCAATGATTGAATTTTCTTTAGATGAGCGTGTTCGAAATGCCAATGAAAATTTTCTGAAAGTTATGGGATATCATCAGTCTGAGTTGCAAGGGATGTATCACAGGCAATTTTGTGACGAAGAGTATACCCAGAGTCATGAATATCATCAGTTGTGGGAGCAGATTAAAAATGGTGATTTTGTCGCAGCCCGGGTTAAGCGATTTGCTAAAGATGGTTCCGTTCGTTGGCTGCAGGCAAGTTATAACCCCATCATCGATGAACAAGGGGTAGTGACCGGAGCAGTTAAGTTCGCAACCGATATTACCGAGGAAATCGAGCGACAACAGGCAGAGCGAGAAAGTGCTCACTTTGCTTTTGATGTATCTGAGCAAACCCGGGACTGGTGCTCAGAAGGTGTTGTTCATATTAATGATAGCGTCAGTGGCATTCAGCAAATAGAAAGTAGTATAGAAGCAGCGAGTGAAGAGGTAAAAGTACTGGGGGAGCGTTCAGAGCAAATTTCGACGATTGTTCAGACGATTCGGGGCATTGCCGATCAAACGAATTTATTGGCGCTGAATGCTGCAATTGAAGCAGCCCGGGCCGGTAGTGCCGGCCGTGGTTTTTCGGTAGTTGCAGATGAGGTCAGACAACTGGCTGAGCGGACTTCTCATTCAACCTCTGAAATTAGCTTAATGGTGTCTGATATCCAAAATCAAAGTCAGATTGCTGTTGAGCAAATGGATGGATTATTGCCCCAGGTAGATAAAAGCGTTGAATTAACACAGCAGGCAGGAACAACGATGCAACAGATTAATGAACATGCAGAGTCGGTGGTTCAGGCGATAGGTCAGTTTGCCCATATACAGCAATAATTTATTTATTCGATACAAAAAAGGGCCGATATGGCCCCTTCTTAATTTTGTATCAGGCTGAAGTTAACTTAGACATCGTAAGTTGTTGAAGCCGTATTGCCACCTTTGCCGGTCCAGTTTGTGTGGAAAAATTCGCCGCGAGGTTTATCGGTTCGTTCGTAGGTGTGTGCGCCGAAGTAATCGCGCTGAGCCTGTAACAGGTTTGCGGGAAGTCTCGCTGTTGTGTAACCGTCTAAAAATGTTAAAGCGGCAGCCATACATGGCATGGGTAAGCCAATCTCGATTGATTTGGAAACGACTTTACGCCATGCTTTCATACAGTTTTCTAAGATCCCTTTAAAGTAAGGATCAGAGCCTAAGAATTGTAGATCTGGGTTGTTTGCATAAGCATCGCGAATATTACCGAGAAATGCGCTACGAATAATACAACCGCCACGCCACATTAAAGCCACACTACCATAATTCAGAGACCAGTCATTTTCTTCAGAGGCCTGACGAATCAGCATGAATCCCTGAGCATAGGATATGATTTTGGAAGCCAGTAGTGCCTGGCGCAGTGCTTCAACCCACTCGTTTACATCGCCATCGACTGTTTTGATCTGTTTGTTGAATAAACTCTGTGCTGCAACACGTTGATCTTTAAGTGATGACAGGCAACGGGAAAAAACAGACTCTGAGATCAGTGTCAATGGAATACCAAGATCCAAAGCGTTAATGCCGGTCCATTTCCCGGTTCCTTTTTGGCCGGCTGCATCGAGAATATGCTCAACCAATGGCTCACCGTCTTCATCTTTGTAACCGAGAATATCGGTTGTAATTTCAACCAGGTAACTGTCTAATTCAGTTGTATTCCACTGTTTGAAGATTTCTTGCATCTTCTCGTAAGAGAGTCCCAGCCCTTCTTTTAGAAAGTGGTAGGCTTCGCTGATGAGCTGCATATCACCATATTCGATGCCGTTGTGTACCATCTTGACAAAATGTCCGGCGCCATCTTTACCAACCCAGTCACAACAAGGTTCATTTTGCTCTGTTTTAGCTGAAATAGCCTGAAAAATCGGCTTAACATGAGGCCATGCATCTGCATTGCCACCTGGCATGATGGATGGTCCGAAACGGGCCCCTTCTTCACCGCCTGAAACACCGGTGCCTATATAACGTAACCCTTTTTGATAGAGAGCTTGAGTACGGCGGTTGGTATCTGGATAATTCGAGTTTCCTCCGTCGATGATAATATCGCCTTCCTCAAGAAGAGGGGCCAATTGTTCAATAAATGCATCAACGACAGTTCCTGCACGAACCATTAGCATCACTTTGCGTGGCTTTTCTAGCTTTTCAACCAGATCTTCCAGTGAATAGGCACCAATCACATGGGTTCCTTTGGCTGCATCGTTTAGAAAATCATCGACTTTGGATGTTGTCCGGTTATATGCAACGACTTTAAACCCATGATCGTTCATGTTGAGAATCAGGTTTTGGCCCATAACGGCCAGTCCGATTACACCGATATCACCTTTTTTCATTCAAACTCCTTACTTATAAATCTTTGGCTGCGAGGGTATCGAGATACCATTCAGTAATTTTGCGTGCTTTAATTTTGGCCGCAGGGTAGGGCAAATCGGCAGCATGATGTGTCGCAATTTCTTGTAGTCGCTTCGCTTTATTGTCACCTAATACCAGGTAAGTAATTCTCTCTGCATTACTCAGTAATCTGGCACTTTTGGATACACGAAGCTGGCCACTTTGAGGATGAGATGCAACGAGTGTTAATTCTGGTGCATTAAAATCAGTCTGGTTAGGGAAAAGCGATGCAGTATGTCCATCATCTCCCATGCCTAAGATGATCCAGTCAAAAGAGGGAATGCCGTGGATTTTAGGTACCAGGGTGCATATTTCTTCTGCCAGACGTTGTGCCTCTTGTTCCGGGTTATTTTCACCGAGAATCCGATGAATATGGCTATCCGGAATTGAGATATGATCAAATAATAATGCTTTGGCTTGTCCATAGTTACTTTCTGGATCGTCTGGTTGTACACACCGTTCATCTCCCCACCAAAAATGGAGATTACTCCAGTTGATTTTATTCGCGTAATCCTGATGGAGTCGTTCAAACCAACGTTTTGGAGTACTACCTCCTGATAAAGAAATATGGACCGGGGTATCACGTTCACCGTATTTTTGTAACTCTTCACACAATGAGGTAATTACATCATTGGAGGAATTAAAAACCTTTGAGTTAATCATTTTAGAGCTCACAGTAATCAGTATCTGTTAAATTCTTGCAGGGGAAACGCCATTCCCGACCATCTTTCCTGAGCATTTGATAGGCTTCTTTGGGTCCCCATGTACCACAAGCATAACCGTATAAAGCCTGATTTCCTTTTTGTGTTACATCTAAAATGGGTTGTACAAAGTCCCAGCAGGCTAATACCGCATCACTACGGGCAAATAAGGTCGGATCACCTTTAATCGCATCTAACAACAGACGCTCATAGGCTGTTAGAACCTTCATTCCGTTGAGACTGTCGTAATGGAAATCCATGGACACTTCATGAGAATTAAATCCAGCACCTGGTTTTTTAAGTGCAAACTTCATCAGAATACCTTCATCTGGCTGAATACGGATCACAAGTTTATTATCAGGAGTATCTTTACCAAACACAGGATGTGGTGTTTTTTTGAAATGGATGACGACTTCGGTGACTCGTGTCGGTAGTCGTTTCCCGGTACGAACATAAAAAGGAACACCATTCCAGCGCCAGTTGTCGATAAATAGCTTGAGTGCAACGTATGTTTCGGTACGAGATTCGTTTGAAACGCCTTCTTCTTCGCGATAACCCGGCAATGTCTCTCCGCGGACAAGGGAGCCTGTGTACTGTCCGAGAATGAGATTGTTTTCTAGGGCCTGTTCATCTAGCGGGTGAAGGCTATGAAAGACTTTAACGGTTTCGTTTCGAATAGCATTGGAGTTGATCATGGCTGGTGGTTCCATGGCAACTAGTGCGAGCACTTGTAATAGATGATTTTGGAACATATCACGCATTGCCCCGGCCCCATCGTAATAACCACCACGGCCTTCGACTCCGATCGATTCGGCTGATGTAATTTCGATATGATCGATATAGTTACGATTCCATAAAGGTTCAAATAACCCGTTTGAGAACCGGAAAACTAATAGGTTCTGAACAGTTTCTTTACCCAGATAATGGTCAATCCGATAGATCTGTTCTTCAGAGAAAAAGCGATGTAACTGCTTATCGAGGGCCAGGGCTGAGGACTTGTCATAGCCAAAAGGCTTCTCTACGATGAGTCTCTTCCAGCCATTTTCTTCACAGTTTAAATCGTGGGTGGCTAAGCACTCGGGAATAACACCATACAGACTGGGGGGGGTTGATAAATAATATATGACATTACCTGCTGTTTTATATTGTTCCCCAAGTTCACTCAAACGTGATTTGAGTAAGTTGTAATTATCTTTGTCAGCTGTATCTAACGGTTGATAATGGATGTGCGAGCAGAAGCTGTCTAACTGTTCTGAATCATCGATTTTTTCACTTTCGATGAGGGCTTCTTTAATCTTTTCCCGGTAATCAGTATCGCTATACGATGTGCGGCTGATTCCGAGAATTGAAAAAGATGCGGATAACTGCCCTGTGACATAGAGGTGATAGAATGCCGGAATGAGCTTTCGGCGAGTTAGGTCGCCTGATGCCCCGAAGATGGCAATACAACTATTATCTAACTGATTCATGTTTGGTTCCCGTTGACTCATACAACTGAATATTGGGGGGCTGTATGCTTGTTCATTTTCTTTCGGTTGCCCGAGGCTGCTTATTTTTGGTGGTTAAATTAAAATTCTCAAAAACCATCATCAAAGATTAACAGCCTTCTGGAGCATTGGTGTGTACCGGGCATTGTCTGTTAAATACTATTTATTGTTACCGTACAAAAATAAAACTAAGAGCAATTCCCGCAGATATTATCGCTGAGTCTAAAGCTTCTCATTTAAGAACTAACAATTTAACAAATTTCCAACTTATTGAGAACAGTTTTTACTGATTGATCCCATGGGTTCATTCGATGGAACATTTTATATCAGTCAAAGTTATCTAAATGGTTTTAAGGTGACTCAAAGAGTGTAGCAGTGCCTTGCCTGACACGCTATTCACGGGGCATTTTGATTCTGACAATCGATGGTGATGTCCGTTGAGTTATAACTTTTTCGGAACTGCCTAGAGTAGAACCAGGCAGTTCTTATATCTAAATGTTATAAGGCTAAGCCATAACCGATGGGGTAGATCGGATGAAGGCTGTCGTGGAGCCGATCCGAATGTTGTTGTCTGACGGCTTGCATCGATGCTGGAATTTCAAACGGTAGTTTTCCGGTAAAATGGTGTTTGCCTGATAATGAATCCAGCAATACCTGATCACTTACTCCGAAATTGCCGATCAAAGTATTTGCCAGATGCTCTATTTTCGTCAAAATGGCTGGGCGATCCAAATAGACAGATACAATGGTCGGACATTGTTGGCTGATTTTTAGCAAAGCCCGGTACTCTGGATTGTGGTTTGAGTAATCAAGTGATCCTTCATGTTGTCTTGCCCCAAAAAAGTAATTGTTATGCGGATGACTAAATGGTGCTTCTATTCGCATAATCGCAACATCAGCCAGATTAGGTGAATTTACGACAATTAATCCCTGTTTTCGGGCAATATCTGTTTGAATATGATAGAGATAGACTTTACTTCCTTTTTTGAGCGGTAAAAGGTGATGACTATTTTTTAATAAGACTAAAGCTCGGGCTTGAGCCTGATTAGCCAAATGCTGATGAGATGGTTGACTGAGTGTTTTTTCGGCCAGTTTAGGATTGACAAAGGGGGACTCGAAAAGGCCTATAGCAAATTTTTGCTCCATGATTTTAATAACAGCTTGATTTATCTTTTCAATGGAAATCAATTTATCTTTTAGAGCGTTGATAATAGGCTGTGGTGTGTCAACACCGCCAAATTGGTCGACTCCTGCGTTGATGGCTTTGGCAAATCGTTGAGTCGGTGTTAATTTTGAGACGCCCCAGGACATCCCTAAATCTTTAGCTTCCATAGGATGATTTGCTGTTTCACCATTGCGGCAAGTGGCCTTACAGTCTGAGGTAATGAGCCAATCACTTAAAATTACACCATTAAAATGGTAGCGATGCCTTAATAATTCGGTCAGTAAGTAATGACTAAATCCAGCTCCGACTTGTTCAATTGATTTGCCGTTTACATTGACGCCCTGCAGAATTGAATAGGTCGGCATAACGCTTGCGACATGGGCTGAGAATGCGCCAGTGAAAGGGTAAATATGTGCTTTGAGATTATTATCCTGAAAATCTGCAAAGCGTCCATAATAGTTATGGCTGTCCCAGCCGTTCTTGGCGGCACCATATCCAACCCAGTGTTTGACCACACTAATGACACTGTGACGATTGAGTCCGGTTGGACCAGCCTGTATGCCTTCGATATAACTTTCGACCATATCGTGAACGGTGCGAGAATTCGCTCCAAATGTTCCATCAATACGAGGCCAGCGAGGTTCCGAAGCAATGTCTGCTTGTGGTGATAGGGCTTCAGTGATGCCAACAGCGCGATATTCCTGGCGAATTATATTGCCATATTGGCGTGTCAGTTGAGGATCCTTGATCGCACCAAACCCAATAAATTGGGGCCATTTCGAAAAACGTCCTGCTTCTGAACTGTCAATATCATGATGCGTTGAATAATGATAGGCGTTGCGTGGATCGGTACTGATGGTGACAGGGATCCCCAGTCGGGTATGTTCGGCAAGTGTTTGAAGCGCATTGTTCTGTTTGGCCAGTAAAGCAGGATCATTTCCTTTTAAGCGGGTAATCATCGTATTGATGTGTTTGTGTTGGATCAGGTTAGCGAGCTTTTTTAGGTCGTAATGAGTTCCAACACCTAAAGCGTTTTGTTTAGAAGGGGCCGAGGCATGCATCATTGCCCCTACTTTTTCCACAAGAGTCATCCGTTGCACGAGATCATGAGCTCTTTCCAGCGGAGTTAACCGCCAGTCTTCATATGGGTCTAATTTCCCGTTGCGATTTAAATCACGAAATTGATCCTGTTTGATTTGAATGATCGGGACCGTTTGGGTGCGAATAGGTGGTTGTCCATTTGCTAAAACCATAAAGGAAGGAAATAAAGCAACGGATAGAATAGCTGGATGGCGCATAGTAACTCCCTGTCTTTATTTTATATTTCACATAAAAAAACCTGAATACACCAAAAGGTGCATTCAGGTTTTGCCTGCAAATCAGTAACAATCCAGAATCAATATGTTACAGAACTTTACCGGCATGTATTTTTATAGAAGTCACAAATTCAATTGTTGATTAAACAGTTATAACGATGTGAAAAATGGCGTGATTTTGAGATGATTTATCTATTATGAAATAGCCGTTATGATAAGTGCCTTTATCGTTAATTTATTGTTAATTCAATCTTGAATCGGGATTCAATTGTGATTGCTTATTCCGAGTTGGGGTTAATTAAGGTTTTGGGATGATTTTTCAATGGATATGATTGTGAATCCACTAGTCGGTTCGCTGACATGGCATGCACTGTTTTTTTTGTTTTGTGTCGCGATTATTGCGGGGACTGTGGATACGTTAGCCGGGGGAGGCGGCCTATTGGCTCTTCCTGCGTTGATGATGAGCGGTATTCCGCCATTATGGGCATTAGGCACTAATAAGTTTCAGGGCAGTGTGGGGACTGCTACGGCTTCCTGGATTATGATTCGAAGTGGTCGATTGTCTTATAAGCAGGTTCGGCCATTGATGCTGGGATCGCTTATCGGTGCAGTTTTAGGCACTTTGCTTGTTCAACAGCTTCATACAAGTTGGCTTGAGTGGATTGTTCCGGTTGTATTAGCGGTGATTGCAGGTTATTTTCTGCTGGCCCCTCGCCCGGTTGAGAATACCGGAAAGCCAAACTGTTCGACAAAATTATACCGGCGAGTGGTTGTTCCTCTGATCGGTGGGTATGATGGTTTTTTCGGCCCGGGAACCGGTTCGTTTTTTGCCTTAGCTGGCGTATCACTTAGAGGGTTATCGCTGGTTGAGGCAACAGCTGTTGCTAAAACACTTAATTGTGCGTCTAATGTGGCGTCTCTGGTTATCTTTTTACTTGGCGGGCATGTGATTTGGTTAGCTGCCATGGTCATGCTGGTAGGTCAGATGATCGGTGCATGGCTCGGTGCCCATGCTTTGTTTCGAATTAATCCGAAGTATCTGCGTTATTTAGTGGTGACGATGAGCCTGTTAATGTTAGCCCGGTATTTAGTTCATATTTTGTAATTAGAACCCAATTCGGGATAATATCGTGAGTTACGTTTTATCCCGAATTGAGGTTAAATTAGATGGTTCCCCGAAGAGTATTCAGTGTTTGCATCAGGTCTGTTTTTGCCTGTTGTTTTTGGGGATGTATGCCATTTTTTAAAGACCAGCGACCTGCAACCATGACATCTTTAATTGCCGGAGATTTCAGTGCAAATAACCAGGTGTCCATTAAGTGAGTGCCTGGCGAACAATTTAACCATGGTTCATCAAGATCAAGGACCAGCCAGTCCGCCCGTGAATTTACTGCTAATTTTCCGATAGGTTGAGCCAGTGATTTTGCGCCGCCTAATAAAGCTTCATTGAGCAATCGTTCAGCCGTACTTGGTGTCGTTTCGTCGGCCAGGCAATTCCGTTGCTGTTCGAGTAACCGTTGCCCATATTCAAGCCAACGAAGTTCTTCGATAAAGCAGGTTGAAATATGGCTATCACTTCCGATTCCGATTGCACCTCCCTGGTTCAGGTAAGTCCTGCAGGGGAAAATACCATCACCCAAATTAGCTTCAGTGGTCGGGCATAAACCTGCGATGGCACCACTTTTAGCCAGAGTTGAAAGTTCTTCTCCGGTTAGATGAGTCGAGTGAATCAAGGTCCATCTTGAATTAAGATCAACGTGCTGGCTAAGCCAGTGAAGTGGAGTTGTATTGTGTGTTATCAGGCATTGCTCGACTTCACGTCGCTGTTCAGAAATATGGATATGAATCGGCCAGTCAGAAGGCAGCTCTTCAACGACCGCTTGTAACTGTTTCTCAGAACAGGCCCTAAGTGAGTGGAAACACCCTCCTAATCGCTGGTTTGGCCGGGTTTGTAGCTGTTTTTGCAGTCGTTTCATCCCGGTAAGATATTGCTCCGTGGTTTGAATAAACCGGCGTTGCGTGTCCGCTGGTGGCCGGCCAGCAAAATCACTATAAGTATAAAGTGTTGGTAATAACGTCAGGCCAATTCCGGCATCATTCGCCGCCTGGCTGATTGCATCGGCCATTTCATCAAGCGGGCGATAAGGTGTTCCATCTGGCGCATGATGTAGATAGTGGAACTCCGCGATACTGGTGTATCCCCCTTCGAGCAGTTCAATATAAAGATATCGTGCAATGTGATAGAGCTGCTCGGGGGGGATGTTGAGTGCCACATGGTACATTTGTTCACGCCAGCTCCAGAAACTATCGTGAGGATTGGTTCTTTGTTCGGCAAGGCCGGCCATCGCGCGTTGAAAAGCGTGTGAATGAAGATTCGGCATGCCTGGTACCACCGGGCCATCAAGCTTCTCGCATTGGGCATCAAATGGCGCGATCTGAATATCCCGGATAAATCCATTCTGACTTACATCGAAGATAACATTTTGAGTCCATCCTTGGGGTAAATAGGCCTGAGGTGCGTAATATCGGGTCATGCCGGTCTCTTTGTCATGGTGGGTTAATTTCCTGTCTATACATATATCAAATCATAAACAGATGTAAACATGCAATTATGCGTAGTAATGCAAGTTTTGCCAGAATAGATATAGCCATTCTGATAATTTTTTGTATACTTGTATATACAGGTTATGCAGGCAACATTGTAATCCGATTACTTTTATTATTAGAGGAACAGTCTATGACAACGCCCACCCGTTACCGTGATACGGTGATTAAGGCCGCAACAGGTACTCAATTAACCGCTAAAAGCTGGCTGACTGAAGCGCCGCTACGCATGCTGATGAATAACTTGGATCCTCAGGTGGCTGAAAATCCAAAAGAGCTGATTATTTATGGTGGTATTGGTCGGGCGGCCCGGAATTGGGAGTGTTTTGATCAAATCGTTGCGTCATTGCGTGAACTCGAAGAAGATGAAACCCTGCTGGTTCAGTCTGGTAAACCCGTCGGTGTTTTCAAAACGCATAAAGATGCGCCCCGGGTATTAATTGCCAACTCCAACTTGGTGCCACATTGGGCTAATTGGGAGCATTTTAACGAACTCGATGCGAAAGGGTTGATGATGTACGGCCAGATGACGGCCGGAAGTTGGATTTACATCGGTAGCCAGGGCATCGTTCAGGGCACTTATGAAACTATTGCCGAAGCGGGGCGTCAGCATTATCAGGGGCAACTGAACGGTCGTTGGTTGTTAACTGCTGGATTAGGTGGCATGGGGGGGGCACAGCCATTAGCTGCGACCTTCGCCGGAATGTCTTCTTTAACCGTTGAGTGTCAGCAGTCACGCATCGATTTTCGATTAGAAACGGGCTACGTTGACGAGCAGGCTGCAGATCTGGATGACGCGTTAGCCCGCATTGAACGGTATTGTCAGGAAGGTAAAACGGTCTCTGTTGCTCTACAGGGTAATATCGCAGACGTTTTGCCAGAGCTGGTTCGTCGGGGAGTTAAACCCGATATGTTAACTGACCAGACCAGCGCCCATGATCCGCTCAATGGTTATTTGCCGGTTGGCTGGAGCTGGGAAGAATATCGTGAACGTAGCCAGAGTGAGCCTGAAGCTGTCGTTAAAGCAGCCAAACAATCGATGGCGATTCATGTTCAGGCGATGTTAGCGTTGCATGAGCAAGGTGTTCCAACTTTTGATTACGGGAATAACCTGCGTCAGATGGCAAGTGATGAAGGGGTTCACAATGCCTTTGCTTTCCCTGGATTTGTTCCCGCTTATGTGCGTCCGTTATTCTGCAAAGGCATCGGGCCATTCCGTTGGGCGGCTCTTTCAGGCGATCCTGAAGATATTTATAAAACGGATGCCAAAATTAAAGAATTGATCCCTGATGATGCCCATCTTCATCAATGGTTAGATATGGCTCGTGAACGGATTCATTTCCAGGGTTTGCCTTCACGGATTTGCTGGGTTGGTTTGGGTGATCGTGAAAAATTAGGTTTGGCATTTAATGAAATGGTGCGTCGCGGTGAGTTGTCTGCGCCAGTTGTTATTGGTCGGGATCATCTTGATTCAGGGTCTGTTGCCAGCCCGAACCGTGAAACCGAATCGATGAAAGATGGTTCAGATGCCGTTTCTGATTGGCCATTACTGAATGCTTTATTGAATACGGCCAGTGGTGCAACCTGGGTTTCGCTGCATCATGGTGGTGGCGTCGGAATGGGCTTCTCGCAGCACGCGGGGATGGTAATTGTCTGTGATGGGAGTGACGATGCGGATCGGCGGATTGCCCGTGTATTGCATAACGACCCGGCGACCGGTGTCATGCGTCATGCTGATGCCGGGTATCAGAGTGCGATTGATTGTGCGAAAGAACACGATCTGAATTTACCTATGTTAAATAGGGAATAAGTGATGCGGACCTTATGGCACAATGCGCGTATTGCAGGTCAGCCAGGTTCCAATGCTGTTGTGACCAATGGTTCGGTTATTGAGTGGGTCGGGGATGCTTCTCTGGCCCCCGGTTGTGAGCGAGCCATTGACCTAAAACAAGCCTGGGTGACGCCCGGGCTGGTGGACTGTCATACGCATTTGGTGTTCGGTGGGCAGCGCGCCCATGAATTCGATTTACGTTTGCAAGGCAAAAGTTATGCTGAAATAGCTAAAGCTGGGGGCGGTATTGCCTCAACGGTGCGCTCGACCCGGCAAACTGCCCCACAGACGCTTTATCGGCAAGCGAAGACTCGTCTTGAACAGTTGATCGATGATGGGGTCTCAACTGTTGAGATCAAATCTGGTTATGGTTTGGATGAGCCCAGCGAGCGAAAAATGCTTGAGGTGATCCGTCAGTTGGGGCTGTCTATGCCGGTGAATGTTCGCTCGACAGCATTACTGGCCCATGCATTGCCGCCAGAATATGCTAATGATCCTCAAGGGTATATCGATTGGGTTTGCCAAGTGTTACCTAAGCTGCATCAAGAGCAGCTCTTTGATGCGGTGGATGCGTTTTGTGAACATCTGGCGTTTACTCCGGAACAGGTTCAGCAGGTCTTTGAGTGTGCAAAATCGCTTGAGATCCCAGTTAAATTACATGCTGAGCAACTCTCGCTGTATGGCGGTGCCCAGCTGGCGGCGCGTTATCAGGCACTTTCAGCGGATCATCTGGAGTATTTGGATGAATCGGGTGTGGCGGCTATGGCTCGCTCTGGAACCGTTGCGGTTCTCTTACCCGGAGCATTTTATATGCTGCGTGAAAAGCAGCTTCCCCCCATTGAATTATTGCGTCGTTACAATGTGCCAATGGCCATAGCCAGTGACTGCAACCCAGGCACTGCGCCAGTACTTTCGCTGCGATTGATGATGAATATGGCCTGTACATTATTTGGTTTAACGCCTCAGGAAGCTTTAGATGGCGTAACCATTCATGCTGCTAAAGCATTAGGGCTGGGGGATACTCATGGTCAAATCGCACCCGGGTATACGGCCGATATGATGGCTTGGCAGGTCGATGACCTGGCTGAATTGAGTTATTGGCTGGGGGGGCGAATTGTCCACCAGCGTATTTATCAAGGAGAATTAGATGCAACCAGAAGCCTTTGAATTTAGATCAGGTGATAGCCCTCTGTTGCTGAGTATTCCTCATGGCGGAGAGGCTTTGACAGCTGAAATTTCGGAGAAACTGACCGAAACCGGGCGATTGTTACCCGATACTGACTGGCATCTGGGCCGTTTATACGACTGCGTGAAGGATTTAAAGCCGAGCCTGATCCGGGCTAATTATTCGCGATATGTGGTGGATCTGAATCGTCCGTTGGATGATAAGCCGCTCTATACGGGCAACACGACCGGATTATTTACACAAACCTTGTTTAATGGCGAACCTCTTTATCATACGTCGGTCAGTGAAACGGCCCGCCAGGAGGCGATTGAACAGATTTGGCGACCCTATTACCAACAGATCGCCGATGAATTGGCTCGTATTAAAGCGAAGTATGGTTATGCTCTGTTATTTGATGCGCATTCTATTCGCTCATGCGTTCCTTATTTATTTGACGGGCAGTTGCCCTCTTTGAATTTAGGGACCAATCAGGGACAAAGCTGCGCACCGGAACTGGCGCAAGTCGCGTCGCAAATCTGTGATGATTCGCCATTTGGGTGGGTTTTGAACGGCCGGTTTAAAGGTGGGTTCATTACTCGTCATTTTGGACAGCCCGATCAGAATATCCATGCCATCCAGCTTGAAATGGCCCAGTCATTGTATATGAACGAAGAAGCACCGTTTGAGTACTATCCCGAGATGGCCGCGCAATTACAACCCACTTTAACTGCGCTACTCACCGCTTATCTTAAACAAGCTGAGCAACTTACTTTTTAACCTTTGGGATATTTCGACAAGTTCTTAAGCTCAATTCTGGCGTTAAATCTGCTGGCCACCAAATGGCTCTGGCAAGCAGATTTGCCTTGTCCCTGACCTTAAATTTCACACTAGCAAACCATTCTGGCATATCATGAATCAATGGCTATTTATGATGACTTCTTATATTGAATTGAGGTTAAATCACGATAATAATGATGATATAAATCGAGATTGTTTTAAAGGGACGTATGGATCTTTCGTTGTATTCCGCTCAAGGTTCAAATAGTTCAGAACGAGTTGAGTGGGCGTTGAATTTTAAGTGTATTCCTTATTCACGTATTGAAGTGAGCCATCAGGAATTAACTTCGAGTTATCTTAACATTAATCCCTATGGTTATGTCCCTTGTATTGATATTGATGGGCGCTTGATTGCTGAATCGATGGCCATTATTGAATGCATTGAAGAGTTGTTTCCAGAGAAACGTTTATTAGGGCACTCGGTTTTTCAACGCGCCCAGGTCCGGGAAATTTGCGAGTATGTCAATTCGAGCATTCATGCACCTCAGAACCGAACGGTACTTAAAGCGATTCGCCCTGATCTGAATGACGCGACGAAACGAAAACTCAGGGGGGAGTGGATTGAACGATGCCTTGAAAAACTGCAACAACGGTTATGGAAAGAGTCGCATTTCGCTGTAGGAGCGGCTTTTTCTCTGGCGGATATATTTGTTGCTTCAATCTATAAAAAAGCCATCTGGCATGGTGCGGATGAGCTAGCGCTTTACGATGGTCATCTGGCATGGTTGCGGGAGCACCCCGATATTGCAAATTCAGAACCGACATATTCTGGTTCGTGAAAAATCTGAGATAAGCGCTTTAATCTATTTTTATTATTTTGGATACCTGAAAATATATGGATGTTGAAATCAGCATGGCTGAGCCATTAGATGCAAAATCTCTCAAAGAAATTTTAATGGGTTGTATTTGTAAAATACTTGTAATTTAAATTTTATAAGATGGTTGAAAAGTTGAGTCGCTTAATTTAAAAATACTTTGGTGTCTGAAACGTTAGTTTGGACAATAACACTCTTTTTTAAGGCATAAGGTGCTTAAAGATTTATGATAACTGGATGTATATGATTTCTATAGAAAAGTATACTGAAGATAAGTATCAGGATGTTGTTGCACTGAGTGTTAAACCTGAACAGGTGATATTTACGGTTGGCTCTATGGCTGATGTTATCGCTTATCTGGAATCTCATGAGCATCCACACTTGATTGTTGCTTCAGGTCAAGTGGCTGGATTTTTTATTTTAGATATAAAATATGCTGAGCATTACGATTTTTGTCATGAAAAGGCACTGGGTATCAGGGCGTTAATGATTGATCAGAAATTTCAGAGGCAAAAAATAGCGAAGCAAGCACTTCTTAATTTTCCAGCTTATGCGCAAGAGTTTTATCCCCGGTATGATGATTTTTACTTAACCGTAAATTGCCGTAACAAACCTGCGTACCAATGTTATATCAATAGTGTTTTTACCGATACAGGTGAGCTGTATACCGGTGGCCCTGCTGGCCCTCAGCATATTATGATGCGTCATATCCGGGTGCAGTAAAAATATGAGCTTTGTATGGATAATCCACACAATATCGTGGGTTATCCATTTATTATATTTTAACCCGCAGCCTAATGAGCCGAAACCTTCATTCTGCCACCCAATCGGTAGCGTGAGGATGGGTGCAGAAAACGCACATAAGTTACGATTTGTGCTTTGACCCACGTTCGGCGCATTAACATTAAGCAGGGTTCTTCAATTGAAATTTGCAGGTCATTAGCCTGTTGTTCATCCGGCAGAGTTGCATCGACAATATGCTCCATCTCTTCAACCGGCAGTTTCCCCAATAAATACTGGGATGGTGGCAGATCGGCATTGAATTTCTGTTCAAGGAAATCTTGGTCTAATCGTGGGTTCACATAGCGATCTTCTAATTGAACCGGTAGATTTTCTTCATAATGAATACAAACGATATGATAAACCGATTGGCCTGTGACAAGTCCCATGGCGGCAGCAATCTCAAAAGAGGCTGATTCCCGTTGCAGACTGAGCACGTCGCAGCGATATTGATGCCCCCGCTGGCGTATTTCATCACCAATATTGGCAATCATCAATAAGCTGGACTGGGGTTTTTGATCAGCAACAAAAGTACCAACTCCGGCTACCCGGTTAATCACTCCTTCCTGAGATAACTCTCGCAGAGCACGATTCACCGTCATCCGAGAGACCTTAAGCTGTTCGACCAGTTGATGTTCAGATGGAACTAAAGCCCCCGGTGTCCACTCGCCTGATTTGATATGTCTTTTAACATATAATTTAACTTGTTGATAAAGGGCATGAGGTGCGGCGGTGCGGCCCGACATGTTGCTCTCCAATATATTGCCGATTCTTATGAGCTTACCATCTTCAATGATTGGATTCTAATATCCTTTGTAGGGTATATGGCAAATCTTTTTAGAGATGAAACGCCTGCCAGGGCAAAAGGCAGGCGTTGTCCTGTGGTGCTATTAATCGATATAGAGGCTTGGGGCGTTAATCCATCGTTGCAGAGCCGCTGTTTCGACCAACGCTCTGGCTTTGGCAATGTCTGGAGCGATGAAACGGTCTTGATCGTAGCTGTCGACTTCACTTCGTACGAGCTGCATTACCTCTTGAAGTGGTTTTGTGGGTTTGAGCGGTGTATGGAATTCGATACCTTGTGCAGCTGCCAGAATTTCAATACCAACGATCGCTGCACTATTCCCTGCCATCTGGGTTAACCGGCGCGCTGCATAAGTCGCCATGGATACATGGTCTTCCTGGTTTGCTGATGTTGGCAGGCTATCAACAGAGCCGGGATGAGCCAGGCTTTTATTTTCTGATGCCAGTGCGGCTGCGCTGACTTGGGCAATCATAAAGCCTGAATTGAGTCCGCTTTCTTTGACCAAAAAGGCGGGTAAACCAGACATGGCAGGGTCGACGAGTTGGGCAATCCGTCGTTCACTTAAAGCGCCAATTTCACTAATCGCAATAGCCAGATTATCTGCTGCTATAGCAACGGGCTCAGCATGAAAATTCCCCCCAGAGAGAACATCGCCCTGTTCTTTAAAGATTAACGGATTATCAGAAACAGCATTGGCTTCGCGCAGGATAATTTTAGCTGAATGGTTAATTTGATCCAGACAGGCTCCCATGACTTGTGGCTGACAGCGCAGGGAATAAGGGTCCTGAACCCGGTCACAATATCGGTGCGATTGATTGATTTCACTCTCAGTTAACAGGCTGCGAAAATGTTCTGCTGCCCTGATTTGGCCTAATTGTCCACGAACTTCGGCAATGCGTGAGTCAAATGGAACATAAGAACCTTTAAGTGCTTCAACGCTTAAAGCTCCCGCTGTGACGGCTGCGCTGTAAACGCGTTCTGCACCAAACAGACCTTGCAGGGCAAGCGCCGTTGAAGTTTGTGTTCCATTAATGAGAGCCAGGCCTTCTTTTGGGCCTAATTCCAGAAGTGGGACCTCCGCATCGCGCAAACCTTGCTCAGCCGGTTTGATTTGTCCATCCACCCGTACTTCACCCACTCCAATCATGGCGCAGGCCATATGCGCAAGAGGTGCTAAATCACCTGATGCACCCACTGATCCTTGTGATGGGATGCAAGGATAGATGCCTTTATTGTACATGGTAAGTAACTGTTCGATGAGTTCAACACGAACGCCTGAAAAACCACGTGCTAATGACCCAATCTTTAATGCCATTATTAATGCGACGGTATTGTCGTCGAGCAGTGGGCCGGTTCCTGCTGCATGTGAGAGTAATAGGTTTTTTTGTAATTGAGCTAACGAATCATCGGGGATTGAGGTGCGGGCTAGTAGTCCGAATCCGGTATTGATGCCATAGACGGTTTCTCCGCTGGCAAGAATGTCTTTCACAGTCTGATGACTTTCTTTGATGATTGGATAGGCAGATTGTTCAAGCACGATAGGTGTTCTGTTGACCGCAATCTGGCGTAATTCATCAAGAGTAAAATGACCGGGGTGGATGATTATCGACATTGGTGTGCAATCCTTCATGTTTATTATTAAATATATACGCTATTTAATACCATACATGTATATACAAGGACAGCGATTTATCAACATTTCATCAGTACAGCGAATGTATATCGTCATATTTGGCAAGCTTAGAGAAGAAAAAAGTGAAGTGGATCAATCTCCTCAAAATTATCTGATAGAAACAGGTTTTTGAAATCGAAATAGTGTGGTACATTAATTGAAACATTGTTTTATATTTGTCGTAAAACTGACATAGAAAGAGGATCGCAAGATGAAAATCGCGTTGATGAATGAATTCAGCCAAGCCGGGAAAAACCCGATTATTCTCAAGGAATTGCAGGCTGTTGCAGATGAGCAAGGCCATCAGATTTTTAATGTCGGAATGAATGGCGACAATGATCATCGTTTGACGTATATCCATTTAGGGATTATTGCCAGCTTGTTTTTGAATTCCAAGGCGGTTGATTTTGTTGTTGCTGGTTGCGGAACAGGTCAAGGCGCATTGATGTCGTTGAATGCGTATCCTGGTGTTGTTTGTGGTTATTGTATTGATCCCGCCGATGCTTACTTGTTTGCACAAATTAATAATGGGAATGCATTGGCAATTCCGTTTGCAAAAGGGTTTGGCTGGGGTGCTGAACTGAATCTTCGCTATATTTTTGAAAAAGCCTTTACGGGGGAAACTGGCCTGGGTTACCCACCAGAACGTCGTGAATCACAAGTTGCAAACGCCGGGATCTTAAATCAGGTTAAAGAAGCAACCGGTAAAAATTATCTGGATGGCTTAAAAGCATTGGATCCAGAACTTGTAAAAACTGCTGTTGGTGGTGAAAGATTTCAACAGTGTTTCTTTGATAATAGTCAGGATGCAGTTTTGACTGATTATGTTCGAAGTGTGCTTGCCTAAAGCTCCATTAATTTAATCTTAGACATCGTGATTGAAACCTATCCAAGTTAATTTTCGGATAGGTTTTTTTCATCTCTAATTTTTTACAGATCAAGATAAACATCTTTGTCTGCCAAATATGAATATTTTACTTCAATTTTAAGTCATGAAAAAAATTCTGGATGGATGTTTTTGAGAGGAGCATTTCAAAGAAAAATCCAGTGAGGCTTTGCACTTAGTTGCAAAATTGACTGCACCTGGTTTCAAAAATAATTGCACTTAGTTGCAAAAAATACCCTAACGTTACGTCATATAAGGGTTTTAAATAAAATCCGTGTCATTTTTTTGTCATACATTTCTTTTATCTTTCTGCCCGAATCTTCATCTCGATAAGCAATGATAAGCATAAAGGTAACTAACTGATGAAAAAGAAAGTTGTAAGTGCATTAATAATGGCCATGGGTATGGGTATGGCAGCTCAGGCATCTGCTGCTAAAATTTCACTTGACCATAAATATGAAGATGTTTCACGGACTCATACCGATGAATTCACGTTATCAAATCATTTTAAGTTTGGTTTAAAAGCATCGGCTGAGTTGAAGTTTCAGCCTGCTGAACAGTCCAATGGCGATAGCGGTCATGCGTTTCGTGATGACCGGTGGCACGAAACTAAACTGAGCTTTAGTTATCCGTTTAAACTTGATCACCAGTGGGCGATTGAACCAGGATTTTCCTGGAGCCGTAAACAGGATGAGTATAAATATAAACCGTCTCTGAAAATTAAATATGCATTGACTAAACAGACTCAGTTTGCGGTTCGTTATCGTGATGAATTGACTGACTACAAGACAAAGTCGACAAAACAAGTTAATCGATATGATGTTTCTGCGAGTCATAGCTTTGGCGCTTTGCAAGTGGGATATGAATATACCTATTATCAGGGTAATAAGAATTTGTATAATCATTCACGCCATGACTATCAACATGAAGTTAGCGCTAGTTATAGTCTGACTAAAAAGTGGACACCATTTGTTGAAGTCAAAAATGAATCGGTTAGTTCAAAATCTTCAAAGCGCCAAACGGAATATGAAGTGGGATTTTCGTATAAAATTTAATCCTCAGGACTAGTGTAATGAATCAATTCAAATTGGGAAAATGGATTTGCTTGGGTGCTATAGCATGCTCGTTGAGTCAGGTGGCTATGGCAACTCCGCAATTTGTGATAGAAAAAGTGGTGACATTAAGTCGCCACGGAGTGAGACCTCAGACGCATACTGAGAAACTAGATAAGGCGACTGGTTTAAAATGGCCCCATTTCTATGTGGCTGATGGACATCTGACGGGGCATGGTTATGCTGGAATTGTGCAGCAGGCCAGTTATCAACTCAAGCAGTGGCATCAAGAAGGGTTTAACCTGCGTTATTCCAACCGTTGCCCTCGCTCTAATCAAGTCTTTTTATGGGCAAGCTCTCAGCAACGTATTAAAACGACTGCAAAAGCCCTTGCTGATGGAATGTTTCCGGGGTGTGGAATCGTACCTGAAACCGGACACGCTAAATATGATCCGCTATTTGAGTTATATCACCTCAAACAGGCTCATCCAGATAAGCAGGTTATTAAAGCTCAGATTATGGCCCGGATGGGGTCATCGGAGCAGGCTGCGAAGCGTTATGCCAGTGCAGTGAAGTTGATTCGTCAGACGGTCTGCGCAAAGGATAGCAATAGCTGTAAGTTTTTAGATAAACCCTGGAAGGTAAAATTTAAAGCAGATGGAAAGCCAACTTTCACCGGACCACTCTCAGTGGGCGCGACAATTGGTGAAACTATTCGCCTGCAGTACAGCGATAATTTGCCCATTCGTCAGGTTGCTTTCGGGCATGGCTACGACGCAAATGCGGTTCGTGATTTAATGGCGCTTCATGCGGCAAGATATGATTTGGCGACTGATACGCCGGAATTCGCGGCTCATGGTGGTTCATTGCTGATGCGCCAGATTTTATCGGCTTTGACAAAAGGAACCAAACTACATCGTCATTGGCTTGGCGATAAACGTTTGAGTAGGCCTTTAGTGATGTTTGTCGGACATGATACAAATATTGCTGAAATTCAGACGATGCTGGGCTTTAACTGGGCATTAAAAGATTATCCTGCGAATGATATTCCGCCAGGTGCAAGTCTGAACTTCACGCGTTTTCATGAGAAAGGAACGCATAAAGAATTTGTTCGTGTTCGTTTCGTTGCCCGCAGTTTGGATCAATGGCGCCGGTTGACCTATTTGGATCATCAGCATCCCTTATTAAGTGCTGATTTTGCATTTAAAGGATGTCGTCATACGGCTCAAGGAGAGCTGTGTCCGCTGAAATTATTTGTGAAAGATGCCAGTAAAATGTTGGTAAAAGACGGTTTGAACCTGCCTGTTTTTCATCAGTAATCCATAGGTTCAGGGGGTATTCCCCTGAACCTATATGACCATCATAATGTTTGATATTTTCGGCAAATGCTCTTAAGCGTATCTTGGCAGTTATTGCCCCATTGTGGTTTAGCAACGTGAGGTTAGGCTCACGCGGACATCCCACTTCAAACCAGTGCTTTGATGGTTATGAAGATATCGTCAGCAAGCTTTGTAGTGCTTGGAACCGATTTAGTGAAGATAAAAGCAGAGTCATATCACTCTGCTGTAGAGATCAGACAAATTTGGCCAGTTAATTAGTGTGATTGGTATAACCGTAATTATCGAAACTAGCTTTTTGTCGGCAGGGATCATGAATTCAAATACCTTTTTTGCATGCTCATTTTACTGAAAGGCCTGCTATTCTTAGGTCAATAGAGTGGATGTCTTGGTTGGTCCTCTAGCAGCAGCTTAGCAAGGCGTTTTAGCCATAAGAAGGAAATCGAGTCATGCCGCAAGAATTATATGTTCTTAGTTTAGTATTCTCCTGCCTAGCGCTGCTTGTATCTGGGGTAACGGCGTGGCTTACATTCTTCAGGAAAGGTAAGCTGCTAATGTCGCAGCCTACAGTTATCTTTTTTGGTCCTGATGGCTCCCGTTTTGATCGCGGAAAAAATAAAGTCTATTTACGTACGTTGTTGTACAGCAGTTCAAAACGGGGTCAAGTTGTTGAAAGCATTCATGTCTCTGTTCAGAGGCATGAGTCAAAGCAAAATTTCAATATTTGGGTTTACGGAGAAAAAGGCGAGCTAAAGAGAGGTAGCGGTCTTTATGTTCCGCAGGAAGGAATTACATTCGATCATCATTTCTTATTACCAGAAGACGGCGCAAATTTTACTTTTTTAGCTGGTCCTTACAAACTTACAGTTTTTGCCAAGCTCGTCGGCAACTCCACACCAGTAATACTTTCAGAGATAAACTTGGCTGTGAGCGAAACACAGGCTGAAAAACTGTCGTTGCCAAATAATGGTCTGTACTTCGATTGGGGGCCAGATCAACAAGCATACCAAGCACATATAAATGAAAAATCCGAAAAAGGAGCAGACTTAGAGAGTCTGCTAGAAATTATTGCTAACAAATCAATGCAGCCGACTGCTAAAGCGTCGGCTGATTGAGGAGTTATGAGCTTCCAAGAATTAGAAAGTAAGTATGGCAGTTTTAGAAATTCTCACTGCACCAGACCCAAGGCTTAAGGTCAAAGCGGAAAAGGTGCAAGATCTTTCTAAATAATTTAGGCCACCCACTGCATGAACCCAGTGTTAGCAAGGGTTTGTGATTGTTTACCAAGTTTGTTAGCCACTTAGCTTAGCATTAACTGCCAGTAGAGTTTACATGTCCAATTATCTGTACATATTCAGATAGAGTGTATATACTTGTTCTGTTAATTGTACATGTGGAGGTTCTTATGAGAATCGTATCTTTCACTGAAGCTCGTAATGGTTTGAAAAGTGTCTTAGATGGTGTGGTTAATGATGCCGACACAACAGTTATTACCCGCCGAGATGCCGAAGATGCTGTGGTTATGTCCTTAGATTATTACAACAGCTTAATGGAAACTGTTCATTTGTTGCGTTCTCCAGCAAATGCTGAGCATTTGAACCGTTCAATTACTCAGTACAAAGCTGGTCAAACGACGGCACGGGATTTGATTGATGAATAGTCGTTTACTGTCATGGACTGATGAGGCCTGGAACGACTATGTGTATTGGCAAACACAAGATAAGAAAACATTAAAACGGATCAATAAATTAATCACAGATGTTAAGCGTTCTCCTTTTGAAGGTATCGGTAAACCCGAGCCACTAAAGGAGAACTTAGCTGGCTTCTGGTCACGGCGAATAGACGATACAAACCGCTTGGTTTATGCAGTTGATGATCAAGCAATAACAATCCTGTCATGTCGTTATCATTACTAAGTAGATTTGGCAGTTAGCAATCGGTTCAAGCAGACTGCCAACGCGTGGCATTTTCAGTTCCCAACTGTTTTGTGTTTACGGCGTATTGCGGTAAGTTGGGTATTGCGTTGGCAGCCGTTTAACCGGGTGTTAACTTCTGACCCCAAGATCTAATCCAGAACTCCCTTAGTAATGTCTATTAAATTACCTGAGTTTGATTCTGTTCTTGTGGTCGCTGCAAACTCAGACGGTGTAAGCTTTTTCATTTAAGCCACCTACTACATGAACCTAGTGGTAGCAAGGGTTCATGCGTTTTTTTAATCCTTCGAACAAACTAGTCATTTAAGCCACCTATTTCATGAACCGTTATCGTATCAGTCCATCGATGCCAAAGAATGGGCCATTCAGGTTGAATTATTGATAGAATACTGTATAAATATACAGATAGTTTTATCAGGGAAGAAAACCCCGTATGCCTACGCCAAGACGTCAGCAAATCAGCCTCAGCGATACGCCGTATTATCACTGTGTGTCCCGTTGTGTTCGTCGGGCGTTTTTATGCGGTGAAGATGTATTAACTGGGAAAAGTTATGAGCATCGTCGGGGCTGGATAGAAGAACGATTATTGTTTTTAGCCAGCGTATTTGCCCTTGATATATGTGCGTATGCGGTGATGAGTAATCATGTGCATGTGGTCTTGCATATCAATGAGGCCAAAGCACAAAACTGGTCCACATCTGAAGTGCTCCATCGCTGGCATCAGCTGCATCAAGGCACTCGGTTTACCCAGCAGTTTGAACAGGGTGAAACACTGACACCATTTGCCCTGAAGTTAGTTGACGCGTCCGCACAAACCTATCGGGACAGACTCATGGATATCAGCTGGTTTATGCGTGAGTTGAATGAACCGATTGCCCGGCAAGCCAATGCGGAAGATAACTGCACCGGTCGGTTCTGGGAAGGGCGCTTTAAATCCCAGGCTTTATTGGATGAAACTGCCCTGGCAGCCTGTATGGCCTATGTTGACTTAAACCCGGTCAGAGCAGCAATAAGCCAAACTTCAGAAACATCCGACTTTACCAGTGTGAAACAACGGGTTGAAACTGCAAAACAACAAAAGGCCCAACTGAATCAACTCTATCCATTTGTTGGCAATCCCCGTCAAGATATACCCGAAGGGTTGCCATTTAAACTGGCGGACTATCTGGGACTGGTTGAGCTAACCGGACGGGTGGTTCGGGATGATAAACGGGGCTCGATTGATTTATCGCTACACCCCATCCTGCAACGACTGAACCTCACTTCAGCCGATTGGTTCGATATCGCGACGGGGTGTAAACGCTTTTCAAATAACAGCAGGGCAAATTCCTTCGGGCGAGAAACGCGCCCGATATGCCAGCGCTGCTAACCCCATAAATTTTGACCTTTCTTTGTTTGCTTGATGACTCAACCCTGTTTGAGCCAGACAGTTACGCGAAAAAATCCGAGTTTTCCTTCATATTGAACGAAATCACGCCCACAATCATGGTTTCCAAGGTGAATAGCCGTAATTATCGAAACTAGCTTTTTGTCGGCAGCCATCATGACCTCAAATATCTTTTTTACATGCTCATTTTACTGGAAGGGCTGCTATTCTTGGGGTGATAGAGTGGTCTTAGTCGGGTAATTTTATGAAATCAAAAAAAGAACTAAGAAGTATCCTCGAATACGATTTTGAATCGGTAGAAAAGGATAGTAATAGATGGATCGAAAATGCTCGCGAGTTCAGCAAGGTGGCTGAAATGATATATGCGATTAACGAAGACTCACCTCCTTACCCCTTTTACTACAACGCAGGTATTGCTACAGAGCTTTATTTGAAGGGCACCATTCTCAATCAGAACGGAAAGTTAGTTAAACAACATCATCTTGTTAAGTTGGCGGAAGATGCGAATTTGACCTTAACTTCAGACCAAGTAAGCCTGTTAGAAATATTATCTGAGACAGTTATATGGTTTGGACGCTACCCCACGCCAAGAAATTCAGAAGTTTGGGACAAATTCCATGACGAGATATATGAAAAACATAAAATTAGAGAAACTAACGGCAATACACACGTAGTTCGTGCAAATTTAAATACCTTCCCAACCATCGAAAACTGCAAAAAAATATGGGATGCATGTGAAACAGAGATCAAGAATGCAT
This sequence comes from Candidatus Celerinatantimonas neptuna, assembly GCA_911810475.1. Taxonomy (NCBI): domain Bacteria; kingdom Pseudomonadati; phylum Pseudomonadota; class Gammaproteobacteria; family Celerinatantimonadaceae; genus Celerinatantimonas; species Candidatus Celerinatantimonas neptuna. Next base: position 611,415 of record OU461276.1, on the reverse strand, counting down.
AATAAAAAAATAATCTAAAAATAATCTAAAAATAATCTAAAAATAATCTAAAAATAATCTAAGCCATCCACCCCATGAACTCAGTGATGGCAGGGATTTATTTTTTAATCCTTCGAATAAAACAGCCATTTAAACCATCTACTTCATGAACTGTTATTGAATGAGTCCTTTGATAGCAAAGAATGGGCCATTCAGGGTGAACTATTGATGAAATATTGTATAAGTATGCAGATAATTTTATCAAGGAAGAAAATTGCTTATGCCTGAGCCAAGACGTCAGCATCCCTTATTAAGTGCCGATTTTGCTTTTAAAGGGTGTCGTCATACGGCTCAAAGGGAGTGATGTCCGCTGAAATTATTTGTAAAACATGCCAGTAAAATGTTGGTGAGAAACGGCTTGAACCTGCCTGTTTTTCATCAGTAATCCATCGATTCAGGGGAAGGCTCCCCTGATCGTATCATTTCTTCATCGAGTTTTGTGTGGGGTCTGCGCTTTTGAGCGCTTCAATATTTTTCCGCTGGCTGACAATGATGAGTTTATCCGTATCAAACCCGAGTGATTTCGCTTTTGTGATAAATTTCATCTGAATTGCTTCAGGCATGGTTGGGGTTTTTGATAATAACCATAGATAGTTATGATTGGGTCCGGCAACCAGAGCATATTGATATTGTTCCTGCTCAACAATCACATAAGAGCCATAGAAAGGGCCGAAAAAAGAGATCTTCAGATAACCGATATTCGGTGTATGGACAAAAAATGCTTTCCCTTTTACCTGTTTCCATCGTTTCTCTTGCGGTGAGTATCCGCGGTTCACTACATTGACGCCACCCCCTTTACGCTGTGTATAGACAGCTGATACATCAGTCATTCCTTTTTCGAAACTATGATCGAGTCGGGCTATTTCATACCAGGTTCCTAAATAGTGTTGTAGCTGGAAATTCTCAACGGGTTGCACATTTTTAGGCAGACCGGTGCAACCATTTAACAGAGCCGCAGTTGCAATAACGAGCATCCATAAATATTTCATCTCTTTTCCTGTTATGAGGTTATGGATAAAGCATAGCAAATACCATCAGGTGTTTTGAGTGGTCTATAAATAGCCTCTATTTAGGATAATAAAGTCTTTTCTGTTTGTGATTAAATTCGATTTTGGCGTTAAGAGCCTTCGCCATCGGATATTCATCCCTGTTTTCGTTGGTATTGAGTGCCATGTATTTGTCATTGAAACAATATATCTAGACCACTTAATTGTCATATTTGCTCTTTAGTATCAACTTATCTAGACAAGTTGAGGGTATTTATGAGCGAGTCGAGGGTTCGGTATTTGGAGATCGCAAAAGCACTTCGCGAATCTATTCAATCCGATTATCAACCAGGTGAGTTATTACCAGCAGAAGGGAAGCTGGCTGACCGATATCAGGTTAATCGTCACACTCTGCGTAGGGCGATTGATGAATTAGTTCAGGATGGTCTGATTCGGCGATATCAGGGGATCGGCTGTCGGGTGCTTAATGCCCCTATTGATTATGCTTTGCATGATAAAGCCGCATTCACGCATAACCTGAGTCAGGGGGATATGTCACTTGAAACTCAGGTGTTGTCACTGCAGACCACTGAGTTACCTGAGGCAATTACTCACCGGTTAAAATTAGAATCACACCCTGCCGTTCAGCAATTACAAACTAAACGGCTGATTGATCATCAGCCTGTCTCTCTGATTCGCCACTATCTGTTTGATACTTCTGAAGAAATTATACAAGAGTATAAAAGTGGTTCATTACATGTTTTTTTGAATGAAAGACTGGGATGGTCCTTAAGGCGGGGTCATACCCGATTACGGGCACGGATGCCAAATATGAATGAATGTCAGCAATTGGATATCGATCGTTCTATTGCGTTGATGGAAATACATACACAGAACTTTGATAGGGAGAGCGGCAGGCTTAAGGAATATTCGATTGCCCGCAGCCGAAGTGATCTGTTTGATTATACCCTGGAGCCCTCGTCACCGGTGGTTGAGGAGACCACACTATGAATGAAGAAGCTACAGAACGTCAAAAATGGTTAGCCATATTAGCTAAAGCGTCAGAAGAAACATTATTGAAACTTTCCGAATCAATCGTGAGCGGGGTTGATTTTCAGATCATCCGGGCACCACAGGTCGGACTAACCCAGGTGCAGGGACGGATGGGGGGAAGTGGCAATCCATTTTTCTTAGGCGAAGTGACGATGACGCGTTGTGTTGTGAAAGGTCCGTCTGAGTCGGTTGGTATGGGGTTTGTGGCTGGTCGCAGTAAACCCAAAGCGCTACGTGTAGCACAACTGGATGCATTGTTAATGCATGCGGATTACCAAAGCCGGATCCATGAGCTGGTTTTAACGCCATTGGAAACTGAGCGCCAGGCATATGAAGCGGAAAAATGCCGTGAGTATGCAGCCAGTAAGGTTGATTTTTTCACTTTGGTTCGCGGAGATGAATGATGACACAAGCTCAACTGCAAGCTGGTTTTGAATACCCGGTCAGGCAGGCTCAACAGACATTCCGGACACTTTTAACTGCCATGAGTGAACCTGGGCGGGTGCTTGGGGTTCAGGGGTGTCAGAATCTGGCATCACTGGATGCAGCTGGATTTGCGATATGTCAGACACTTCTTGATAGTGATACGTCTGTCTGGCTGGGAGACGCATTCGCAAATCCGGTTATTTCTGACAATCTGCGCTTTCATTGCGGTACGTGTCTGTCCTCATTGCCACAACAGGCTGATTTTATTTTATCCACTATGGATTCGTTACCTGATTTGATGTCGTTACGCTGTGGTCACGCGGAATATCCTGATCAGAGCACAACGTTATTCATTCAGGTGGCGCGATTAGAGGCGCAGGCGCATCCTTTATCGACTGTGCTTGCTTTGAAAGGACCCGGGATTGAGAACCAACATATTTTATCGATTGCTCCGATGTCAGATGTGCTTTTTGATTATTTAATCGAACGTCCTCACGGATTCCCGTTAGGTCTTGATTTGGTGCTGTTTTGTGAGGGTCGCATCACAGCAATTCCCCGTACAACTCATGTGGAGGAATACTGATGTATGTTGCTGTAAAAGGAGGTGAGAAAGCGATACAGGCTGCGCATCGATTACAGGCTAAAAAGCGTCGGGGTGATCGGCGGTTAGCACCAATTAATGTGAACCAAATTGAGCAACAATTATCGCTGGCGGTGGATCGGGTGATGACTGAAGGTGGCATTTATGACCGTGAGTTAGCTGCCCTTGCTATTAAACAGGCCGCAGGGGATCTTCCTGAAGCTATCTTTTTAATTCGTGCGTATCGAACAACTCTGTCTCGTTTTTATGTTAGTCAGCCGATCGATACGACTCAAATGCTGGTTACCCGACGAATTTCGGCGACGTATAAGGATTTACCGGGTGGTCAGCAGCTTGGCGCTACGTTTGATTATATGCACCGCCTGCTGGATTTTAAACTTCTTGCAGAAGGTGATTTGGATGAGGATGCCCCAGTTCATGAGTGCCCGGTCGATGAAGGCGAAGGACAAATTTCAGCCCGCGTTCTGAAGTTACTTGAGCAAGAAGGCCTGATGGTTGCTGAAACAGATGATGGTCAACCGGCAACCGACATCACCCGTGATCCGCAACCGTTTCCTTATGATCGAAGTGCCTGCTTGCAGTCGTTGGTTCGGGGGGACGAGGGATTTTTGCTGGCTCTAGGGTATTCCACGCAGCGTGGCTATGGACGCAATCATCCATTTGTCGGAGAGATCCGGGTCGGGGAAGTTGAAATCAGTATTGTTCCCCAGGAGTTAGGGTTTGAGGTGGTGGTAGGTACGCTGGAAATCAGTGAATGCGAAATGATCAATGGTTTCCGTGAACAGGAAAATGAGCTACCTCAGTTTACCCGGGGTTATGGCATCGCCTTTGGTCAGTGTGAGCGAAAGACTATGGCTATGGCCTTGGTGGATCGAGCTCTGCAGGCACATGAGCACGGCGAAGCGGAGATGTCACCAGCTCAGCAGCAAGAATTTGTTTTATCGCATTGCGATAATGTTGAGTCCGCCGGGTTCGTTTCGCACCTCAAGCTACCTCACTATGTTGATTTTCAGGCTGAGCTGGAATTACTCCGGCGGGTTCGTCGGGAACAGAGTCAGGGAAAGGAGAGCTCTCATGCCTCATAATGCCAATGCTGTTCATGAAGGGTATAACTTTGCTTATCTTGATGAGCAAACCAAACGCATGTTGCGCCGGGCATTGCTTAAAGCTGTGGCCATCCCGGGCTATCAGGTTCCATTTGCCAGCCGGGAAATGCCGATGCCTTATGGATGGGGCACCGGTGGCATGCAATTAACCGCTGCTTTGATAGGCGAACAGGACTGTTTAAAAGTGATCGATCAGGGGGCAGATGATACGACTAATGCGGTGAGTATCCGTGCTTTTTTCGCCGCTTTGACCGGAGTGGAAACAACCACAAGGACAGAACAGGCGACCCTGATTCAAACAAGGCATCGCATCCCTGAACAGCCATTGCAGCCAGGGCAGATTTTGGTATACCAGGTGCCGATTCCTGAACCATTGCGGTTTATTGAGCCTTTAGAGAGACAAACCCGAAAGATGCATGCGTTGCGAGATTACGGGGCCATGCATATCAAGTTATATGAAGACATTGCGCATCTGGGTGAGATTGCAACGTCTTATGCCTACCCTGTGGTGGTCAATGATCACTATCTGATGGACCCTTCGCCCATTCCCAAATTTGATAATCCGAAATTGCATCAGTCCCCTGCATTACAGCTTTTTGGGGCGGGCCGGGAGAAACGTCTTTATGCATTACCACCGTATACAGATGTGAAGAGTTTAGATTTTGAGGACTATCCATTCACTGTTCAGCACTGGCCGGACTGCTGTGCGATTTGCGGTTCAACAACGAGTTATTTGGATGAGGTGATCATCGACGATCAGGGAACCCGGCAGTTTATCTGTTCCGATACTGATTTTTGTAGTCGCCAGGGGGAACACCACTAATGGCAACACACCCTTTATTACACGTTCGGGGATTGTCCAAAGAATATTCTCCTGGCAAAGGATGTTTGGATGTCCATTTTGATCTGTATCCCGGGGAGGTCTTAGGGATTGTTGGTGAGTCCGGTTCGGGTAAATCGACTTTGCTTGGTAGCCTGGCCGGACAGATTTTACCTGATTCTGGCTCGATGGCTTATTGTACCGGGCAGGGAGAATACTTGCGACTTGAAAACATGAGCGAGGTGCAGTGGCGAGCTTTGTTGCGAAGTGAATGGGGATTCGTCCACCAGCATGCCCGGGATGGTCTGAGAATGAATGTATCGGCAGGTGCCAACATTGGTGAACCATTGATGACAAATGGAGCACGTCACTATGGTGATATTCGGGAAGTAGCTGGAAAGTGGATGAGAGATGTCGAATTGGATGAAAGTCGTATGGATGATTTTCCGACCCAGTTTTCAGGTGGAATGCAGCAGCGCTTGCAGATTGCCAGGGCGTTGGTGACGCAGCCTCGGTTAGTGTTGATGGATGAGCCGACCGGTGGGCTGGATGTTTCTGTGCAGGCAAGGTTGCTCGATTTGATTCGTCATCTGGTGACAGAGTTAAAACTGGCGGTGGTGATTGTTACGCATGATTTGGCGGTCGTGCGGTTATTAGCGCAGCGGTTACTCGTCATGCGACGAGGGAGAGTCGTTGAGACGGGGTTGACGGATCAGGTGTTGGACGACCCGCAGCATCCGTATACGCAATTGTTGGTGTCGTCGGTTTTGACGCCTTAGGAGGTAAATCATGTCAGTGATGATCGATGTTCGCCATTTAACCAAAGTTTTTACGCTGCATAACCAGGGTGATGCGTCATTACCTGTTCTGAACGGTGTCAGCTTTTCTGTTCATCGCGGGGAATGTGTGGTGCTTGATGGTGCCAGTGGCAGCGGTAAGAGTACCTTACTTCGTTCTTTATATGCCAATTATTTGCCGACAAGTGGTGAGATTTTAGTGAATCATCATGGCCAGATGGTTGATCTTTGTCAGGCAACCAGTGAGCTTCAGCTGGCTATCCGCCGGGAGAGTATCGGTTATGTCAGTCAGTTTTTGCGAGTGATCCCAAGGGTTTCGACGTTAGATGTTGTGAGTCAGCCTTTACTCGAACGAGGGGTCATTCAAGATGAAGCAAAAGAATATGCGTGCCAGATGCTTCAAAGGCTGAATGTGCCTCAGAGACTATGGTCTTTGCCACCGGGAACATTTTCGGGAGGTGAACAACAGCGGGTCAATATTGCCCGGGGGTTTGTTGCTGAGTATCCGGTTTTACTTCTTGATGAGCCAACTGCTTCTTTGGATCGGGCTAATGCGGATATTGTGCTTGAACTCATTGATGAAGCAAAACAGCAAGGGTGTGCAATTGTTGGCATTTTTCATGATCGGTATGCCAGGGATGTTGTGGCTGATCGTCTGTTTACCATCAAGCCGCATGAAGTGGCAGCGTAAAATACTAGGGGAAATCGATGATTTTATCGAATGTTCGGTTGGTTCTGGAAAATGAAGTGATATCTGGCTCGTTGTCTGTTGACGGCGGAATCATTCAAAGTTTTGATATCGGCTCTGTGAGTTTGCCGGGCGCTATTGATGGTGAAGGCGGGTATTTAATGCCCGGGATGATTGAGCTTCATACGGACAATATGGAGAAACATTTTTCTCCGCGTCCGGGGGTTCGCTGGCCGTCAAGTGCTGCATTTAAAGTTCATGATTCACAAATGGTCAGTGCCGGGATCACGACGGTGTTTGATGCCGTGGCTATTGGCGATGTGATTGAGCACAGTGAGCGTTTAGCGAATTTACAGACAATGGTTCAGGCGTTGTTATCTAGCCGGGAAGCGGGTCATTGCAGGGCCGATCACCGGTTGCATTTTCGCTGTGAAATTAGTCATGCCGATACATTAAATAACTTTGAAGATTTATTGAAGCTATGTTCTCCGGAACTGGTGTCTGTGATGGACCATTCTCCCGGTCAGCGTCAATTTGCCAATATTGATCGTTATCGTCAGTATTATCAGGGGAAATACCGACTCTCTGACGTTGAGATGGAAGCATTTATTGTTCGTCAGATGGCTGCGAGCGAACAATATGGTCGTCTTTCTCGGGAGGCTATTTGTAAAACATGTCATGAGCGGGGAATCGTGCTGGCAAGTCATGATGATGCGACTAGCGATCATATCGGTGAAGCACTCTCAGATGGTATGTCTATCGCGGAGTTTCCAACAACAACGGACGCTGCTTTGGCTGCGCATACACAAGGATTATCGGTTGTGATGGGAGCGCCAAATGTGGTTCGTGGTGGTTCTCATTCGGGTAATGTTGCTGCGTTAGATTTGGCATCTCTTGGGACTCTCGATGTGTTATCCAGCGACTATTATCCTTCTAGTTTGCTGGATGCGATATTTAAACTCGCTGATGATTCAGGTAATGATTATGACTTATCTTCTGCCTGTGCTCTGGTGACTCAAAACCCTGCCGAGGTGTTAGAACTGCATGATCGGGGACGTATTGAGACAGGTTTTCGTGCGGATTTGATTCTATGTCATCCGATGGACGATCACGTGCATATTCAGCAGGTTTGGCGAGAAGGTGAACGGGTATTCTGAATCATACTGACTTGCCATAGGGAGGCTCTTAGGGCAATTCAGTCACTATTTCTTACTCAGGGATAGGATGAGATATACAACAGTGATCAAAAGAGGAACTTTCGATCACTGTTTATATTATCTGATTTAGTGTGGTTATTATTGTTTGATATGAATCGACAGTCCCTGTTGCCCTGGCAAAATTTCCTCACGCAACGTTAATTCTGGAATACGGTAATCCCCGGCATTTTGGGGACGGTATTGGATTGGAGCCGTTTGTTTCAGTGTATTGAGACGCTGAGCAAAAGATTGGTAGATATTTTGATAACGAGCTTCATCGATGCGGTGGGTATGATGGATAACAAATGGAGGAAGCACTTCAAATCCAGGATAAAACAGCATGCCATGTTGAATGGGAAATAAAATATCATCAATTGGACCATGAACCCCTCTGGGGCTGAAATTTGATGCCTGTCCACCAGTGGAAACCACAAGCATCGCTTTTTTCCCGGCAAAAATACCTTCACCGTAGCGATCGCTCCATCGTTTATCGGTATATTCACCGACATCATAAGCGAAACCATAGGCATAGACGCGATCAATCCAGCCCTTCAGGATGGCTGGCATCGAAAAACAGAAGTGGACCCCAGTGGTTGGACACATAAGCTAATTCCTTAAGTGGTTGATCCAGCTCATGCTGCGTATCTCTGCCTGCCGAAGTAAGCTTCATCAGGGGTGAGGTTATTGAGCCCTTGATGGTTACGCGCCTCATTATAAAACACCATGTAGTGACCGATTTCAAGCTTGGCTTCACGAGGTGTGGTATAAGCTTTTAAGTAAATCTCCTTATATTTCAGGCTTCGCCATAATCGTTCGATGAAAACATTGTCGACCCAACGACCTTTCCCATCCATGCTGATCCGTACATCATGGTCGATTAACTTCTGTGTGAACTCAGTGCTGGTAAACTGACTGCCTTGATCTGAGTTGAAGATATTGGGTGGTCCGTAGTGCTTAAGCGCTTCTTCAAGAGCTTCGATACAAAAGCGAGTATCCATGGTGTTAGATAACCGCCACGACAGCACCTTACAGCTATACCAATCGATGATGGCAACAAGGTAGAGGAACCTTTTAGCCATCGGGACATACGTGATATCAATTGCCCACGCTTGGTTGGGGTAAGTAACTTCGATGTCACGCAATAGGTAGGGATAAACCTTGTGTGCTTTGTTCGCCAGTGTCGTTTTGGGCTTGGGATAAATCGCTCCAATGCCCATTTCACGCATAATCCGAACGATACGCTTGCGATTAACCTTATGGCCTTTTTTAGCCAGCTCAGTTCGAACACGTCTACTGCCCATGAACGGATACTGAAGGTGAATTTCGTCAATCATACGGCGTAATTCAATCTCCTCAGCAGAAAGTCCGATGGGCTGGTAATAAGCTGTAGAGCGAGCAATATTGAGAAGCTCGCACTGGCGCTTTATCGGTAGTTGAGCGGATTTATCCAGCGAACTCTTTCGCTGTGCTCTATCTAACGACCGAGCACTTTCGCCAAAAAATCATTTTCCATGGTCAACTGACCGATCTTAGCGTGGAGTTTGTTCACTTCTTCAGAATTGTCTTTGCCCAACTGACTTTCAGAGGCAAAGATCATGGCTGTATTTTCAAGCAGCTCTTTCTTCCATGTTGAGATCTGGTTGGGATGAAGGTTGTACTTCTGTGCTAACTTAGCGACAGTTTTATCACCTTTAGCGGCAGCCAATGTCACCTTAGCTTTAAATTCGGGAGAGTGGTTTCTGCGTTTTCTAGTCATAATCTGCTTCAGTCATTCTGGGTACTATCAAAACAGATCAATCACTTAAAGTCATGTCCGAAAATTGGGGACCACTTCACTAAGATACTCTTTGATCGAATCTGAACTTACTCTATTGAAATTTGGCGGGTTAGACATTTTTAAAATAAAGTCTTCGGGGATGGCCAACTTTCCCATATTGCATTTTGACGCTTAGAAATCCTTGTTGAACACAATATTCAAGGTAACGACGGGCTGTTGTTTTGCTTAAGCCAGTGTCTTCGACGACATCATCAATAGTGAAGAGTTTATCTTGTCCAGTATCAAATGTTTTAAATACGATTTTAAGCGTATTTTCTTCAATACCTTTTTCGGCTCTTTCCCGAAATGTTTTTGACTTGAGTTGAAACAGATTATCAACGTTTTTTTGATCAACTACTTTATAGTATTGCTGCGTTCGGGTGAACTGGATAAATCGTTCCAATGACTGTTTCAGGCGATTCCATGAGATTGGTTTGAGAATGTAGTCGAAAGCGCCATAACTGATTGCCTTACTGCATATGTCCATTTCACTGGCCGCCGTAATAAAAATTACAGATGAGTTTTCGCTTTCAATGATTTTATTGGTTAAAAGGTTAATTCCCTGGCCGTCAGGAAGATAATTATCAATCAGTAACAATTGCGGTTTTCTTTCGGTGATTATTTTGACTGCATTCTGATAATTGTTTGCAATGCCAATGAGCTCTAAGTCAGGGAAGTTTTGAATAAAATCTGAGTATAACTGAGATAATGTAAATTCATCTTCAATGATTGCGACCGTGATTTTATCTGATTGTTTCATTCATTATTCCTTCGACTATCCTAACCTAACTGCTTAGGGATAAAGATAGAGCATCGAACCCCTTTTGGGGAGTTGGGGGTCAATTCGAGATATCCATTGGCTTTACTCACATAATTAGATACCAGATGTAATCCCAATCCGTGTTCACTTTTATCTTTTTTAGATGTTACCCCCTTTGTAAATAGACTATCGATTTCAGTGTCTTTAACACCAATACCCTGATCAGCAATATCGATAATAAACTCATTATGATTTTCTGATAAATAAATATTAACAGGCTTATATTGATTGGATTTGAGGGTCGCTTCAATGGCATTATCAATTAGATTGCCGATGATAGACATAAACTCAGTTTCGGTAAGCGTATCAGGTTTGCTTCTTAGTTCGCAAGCTGGATCAAACTCAAGTAAAACACCTTTTTCCTTAGCTTTTGAGTACTTACCTAGTAAAAGGCCACATAGATATGGTGAAGTAAATCGTTTGGATACAAAGTCCAGGACCCCCTGGGTATCAGATGATTGTAGTTCAATATATTGTATGGCTTCCTGATATTTCCCCAGATGTAATAATCCTGCTAATGTGGCTGTCCAATTTAATTGTTCATGACGAAGTATTCTTAAATTATCCGCATATTTTTTGACCTGGCTTAATTTCTGGGTCAAACTATTAATATCATCTTTATCCCGAAAACTAATAACCCATCCTAATAATTTGTTATCTAAGAATAATCTATTTCGGCTTGCGATAACTGGTTTGTTATTAAACATAAGAAACTGATCGGAAATATCGGTTTTTTCCATTTCATTTTTATTTAAGAATGAGTTGTCTTTAATTAGTTTTGATATTTTATTACCAATGATAACTTTATTTTTATCTGATGTTTCAAATGTTTTTCGGGCTGACTGATTAATATGTGTAATTGTCAATTGGCTATCAATTGCAATAACACCTTCATAGATATTTTCTAATAAAATTTTTTGTTGTCTGACTAGGTAGGCAATTTCATCTGGTTCCATTGAAAACATATGTTTTTTCATGTTTTTTGAAAAAAACCAGATAAAGGTAAATAAACAGACTAGCGCTATTATTGAAATGAAGAGGACATGATTTAGTTTTGCATAGGATAACTTTTCAATATGCTTGATGAGATAGCCGACAGATGCGATCCCAATGACTTGATGCCGGGAATTGAATATAGGGGTTTTGCTGCGTAAAGAATAACCCATTCCGCCTTTTCGTATGGTGATAATGTGTTTGCCTGCCAGAACTGGTTTGTTATCTCCTCCGACCATGTAAAGGCTCATATGCGCTGGTGGGTTAGAGTGATAAAGGTGCCTAGCATGATTGTCACCTATGACAAGATAGCTGGCATCACTTTCTTTTGCTAATGGAGCCATGATGGTTTTGATAGCTGTTTTGTTATGATTTTCTATTGCCTGAATCAGGCTTGGTAAATGGGCTATCTGGTTTGATTGGATCTCTGCTTTTGAGCGGATTTGGCTAAAAAATAGGTGGTTGAAGTCGAGTGAAAAAGTCACTGTCATAATAACAATGAGTAAAGATGTGAAAAGGGATAAATAAATGAACAATTTTATGTGGAAAGGTAACCGATTTTTCATATCAAAATAACCGAATATTTTCGCCAGGATTTGTTACTGATGGCGGTGATTTTTAGAAGTAATACTGATGATTGATGTGTCCCATTGTATTTTTTGTTTCTGCCAATTTTTGATATTCACATTCATAACCTGTTTAGCCTTTCCTACCATATTAAACGGGGTAAATTTAACTTCTTAAAGAAAGATAGGCCTTTAAACTACCATTTTCTATTTTTGGAATGTACTCCAGGTGTAAAGAGTGTGAACAAGCCAGCAAAAAAACGTGGATTTAGTTAGTTGCAAACAAATAAAAAACCATAAAAACTTTTTAATTTATTAAAACTATAAAAATAATAAAAACGGATTAAATTTATTAAATATTAAAGAAGTTATAGAAACTTTAATGGTTTTAAAAAGGGATAATAAAGTTTGATAGTATTCACATATAAACTGTATGGAAAATAGTTATGATTGAGTCCTCATTTAGAGGAGCCCATTATGAATACAATAAATAATGTATCGGTTACAACAGATACGAAGCAAACAGGCGTCAAGACATCGTTAAAAGAGAAGTGGTGGTATATTATGGACCACTGGAAAGTAGGGATTATTCCATTACCCCTATTTATCTTGTGTGGCCTGTTAATTGGGTTGGATTGTATGACCCATAGTTTAAAAAGTAATTTAGTTGTGATGGTTGCAACATTAGCGTTTTTTGGATTCGCATGCGGTGAATTCGGAAAAAGATTGCCGATTTTAGGAAAAATGGGAGCGGCGGCAATCTGTGCGACATTTATTCCATCTGCTTTAGTTTTTTACGGTTTACTTCCTCATGAAGTGGTTGTTTCGACCACACATTTTTTTAAGTCAACTAATATTCTATATCTTTATATTTGCTGCATTATCGTTGGCAGTATTATGAGTATGAATCGCAAGGTGCTGATTCAGGGGTTTTTGCGGATCTTTTTTCCAATGGCCTGTGGTGAAGTTGTTGGTATGGTTGTTGGTATGTTAGTCGGTATTGCGTTGGGTATGCCCCCATTTCATATCTTTTTCTTCATTATTTTGCCGATTATGGCCGGTGGGGTTGGTGAAGGGGCAATTCCTTTATCGATTGGTTACGCGACCATTTTACATATGCAGCAAGGCGTGGCTTTTGGTGAAATTCTCCCGATTGTGATGTTGGGTAGTTTAACCGCTATTATTACAGCCGGTTGTCTGAATCAACTAGGAAAACGGTATCCACATCTGACAGGAGAAGGAAGTTTATTACCCAATAATGATGAACTGGATGGTGCAACGACTTTAACTAGTGAAATGACTAGTAAACTTGATGTGACCAGTATTGCATCAGGTGTGTTGCTCGCTGTATTGCTGTACATGGTTGGTATCTTGATCCAAAAACTTATTGGTCTGCCTGCGCCGGTTGGAATGCTCTTTATTGCAGTACTTATTAAGTTGTTCAATGGTGTTTCTCCTCGTTTATTGGAAGGCTCTCATGTCGTTTATCGCTTCTTCCAGACATCTGTTACTTATCCAATTCTGTTTGCGGTTGGGGTTGCGATTACTCCCTGGCAATCATTGGTTAATGCTTTCACGATATCTAATGTCATTGTGATTGTTGCCACTGTTCTGTCATTGGTTGCAACGGGCTTTTTCGTTGGAAAAAAAATCGGAATGTATCCTATTGATGTGGCGATTGTTTCTTGCTGTCAAAGTGGACAGGGTGGTACTGGTGACGTTGCTATTCTGACTTCGGGTAACCGTATGGTCTTAATGCCTTTCGCACAAATTGCGACTCGTATTGGTGGAGCAATCAATGTGTCGGTTGCGTTATTAATCCTGGGTAATTTCATTGTTCATTAAATAAAGAGAGGGTATATGAAAATTGCAAGCTATCGGTATGCTCATCAGTTAAGTTACGGAATTGTTGTCGGTCAGGGCATTGTTGATGCGGGCGAAGAACTTCGTAGTCGTTACTCTGATTTAAAAACATTACTGGATGCCGGCGCATTAGATGAATTACAGCAGCGGAGCAGTCTGACTTGTGACCTCTCACAAGATGATGTGAGCTTTTTACCTGTAGTCCCTAATCCTGGGAAAATATTTTGTGTCGGCATGAATTATGAGCAAAAGCGTCAGGAATTTGATGAGCATGATCCGGCACCGACATTATTTGTTCGTTTTGCTGATTCGCAGACTGGGCATCTTCAGCCGGTGATTAAACCCCGTTATTCTCAACAGTTTGATTATGAGGGAGAACTGGCTGTTGTGATTGGTCGTGGTGGGTATCAAATTAGTGAGCAAGACGCACTGTCTCATGTAGTCGGGTATAGCTGTTATATGGATGGTTCTGCCAGAGACTGGCAACATGCCTGGTTTACTGCTGGTAAAAATTGGCGCAGGACCGGGGCCTTTGGCCCCTGGCTTGTGACAACTGATGAAATTCCTGATCCTCATACATTAACGTTAACGACCAAACTTAATGGCAGGCAGGTTCAACAAGATAATACAGCTCATATGATACATCGTATTCCTGAGTTAATTCGTTATATTTCAACGTTCTCAGAATTAAAACCAGGGGATGTCATTATTACTGGCTCACCCGGAGGGGTTGGTAAAAAAAGAAACCCGCCGCTGTTTTTACAGCCTGGTGATGAAATTGAAGTTGCTATTTCGCAGATTGGCTGTTTGAGCAATCAGGTTATTGATGACGAGCTACCTTTGTCTGTTTCATCCACTGCTGCACAAGAATCGATGGGCTCAATCGCGTGTTGAGGTAGGAGAAAGCATATGGACGATTATATTCCATTTCAATTTGAATGGCAGACTCTGGAGCATTTGTCTGAGCCTTCATCGCAGGTCAGTGAATTACTCAGAGAAGTTGATATTGATTATGATGCCTCACTGGATTTTTTACTGACTGTGTACTCAGGAAATAAACTGGTTAGCTGTGCCGGACTTGCTGGATCGACTATTCGTTGTGTTGCTGTTTCTCCTCAATGGCAAGGAGAGAATCTGGCTGTTCGGGTGCTCAATGAAGTCGAATATTTTGCACATGAGCAAGGGAGATCCCATCTCTTCCTTTATACCAAGCCAGAGAATCGGGATATTTTCGGCCAATGTGGTTTTTATCCATTGGTTGAAGCGCCCAATCAGGCTCTGTTTATGGAAAATACGCCGGTTGGTATCCAACGGTATTGCCAGAAGCTTGAGTCATCTCGACATGAAAGCGGTGAGCAGGGTGCGATTGTCATGAATGCTAACCCATTTACATTGGGGCATCGTTATTTGGTTGAGCAGGCACTTGATAGGTGTGATTGGCTTCATGTGTTTGTGGTGAGCGAAGATGTTTCGACTTTTCCTTATCGGCAACGATTGGCAATGGTGCAAGAAGGGGTTGCTGATCTCCCCCGGGTGAGTGTTCATGTTGGTGGAGAGTATTTAATTTCCAGGGCAACTTTCCCGAGTTATTTTATTAAAGAGAGTCAGCAGGTCGAACATGCCTATGCGGCTATCGATTTATTACTGTTTCGTTGTTTTATTGGTCCGGCATTGGGAATTACCCGTCGTTTTGTCGGAACTGAGCCGTATTGTCCTGTGACCGCGGCCTACAATGCCCAGATGTATTATTGGTTAGCCAATAGTGCCGTTACATCTTCGCCGGTCATTGATGTTGTAGAAATTCCAAGAGTTTGCAGTTCTAAAGGGAAACCAATATCGGCATCCGCAGTACGTCAGCTGCTACGTCAGCAGAACTATCAGCAGGTTTACTGTCTTGTACCCAAGACGACTCTGTCAGTGATTCAACATCATGTAGAACCTATTTCTGTTTAAAATTTAATTTTCTTTTTTTTTAGGTAATTCATTATGAATATTGTGCAAGAGGCTATAGCTGGGACACTTGAGTCTAGTGATCTCATGGTCAAAATATCCCCTGAGCCTGAACAACTCAGTATTATTATCCACAGTGAAGTGATCAAGCAGTTTGGTGATCAGATCCGTGCTGTTGTTGAGCATGAGCTGACTGAATTAGGTATCCAAAATGGGTTGGTTGTTATTGAAGACAAAGGGGCATTGGACTGTGTTATTCGCGCCAGAGTTCAAAGTGCTGTTCTTCGGGCTGCTCATTCAAAAGAGCTGAATTGGGAGGTGTTATTGTGAAAAAATTACGTCGGAGCATGTTATTTATCCCGGGTTCAAATGCAGCGATGCTATCGACTTCCTTCGTTTATAAACCTGATTCGGTCATGCTTGATTTAGAAGATGCTGTCTCTCTTCGGGAAAAAGATACGGCTCGTTTATTGGTTATGCATGCATTGCAATTATCCGCTTATGATGGCATTGAAAAAGTTGTACGAATCAACCCTCTTAATACTGAATATGGATTAAAAGATCTTGAAGCATGTGTGCGCGGTGGTGCAGATGTCATCCGTTTGCCTAAAACAGATAGTCCAGAAGATTTGTATCTTTTAGAAGAACATATTGCCCGGATAGAGCGTGAATGTGGCCGGGAAGAAGGTTCAACAGGAACGATGGCTGCAATTGAATCGGCAAAAGGCGTTGTGAATGCTGTTGATATTGCCTGTTGTTCTAAACGGTTAATCGGCATTGCCCTGGCTGCATTTGACTATGTGATGGATATGCAGACTGAACGAGGTGATGGAACTGAATTGTTTTACGCCCGGTGCGCTGTATTGCATGCGGCCCGGGTTGCCGGAATTGATGCTTTTGATGTGGTTTACTCTGATGTCAATGACGATGAAGGTTTTCTCAAAGAGGTCGATTTAATCCGTAAATTGGGCTTTAACGGTAAATCGTTGATTAATCCACGCCAAATTGAATTATTGCATAATGCTTATGCCCCGACTCAAGAAGATGTCGATTATGCTGAGCGAGTACTTGCTGTTGCTAGAGAAGCCGAAGAAAAAGGGCTTGGTGTCGTTGCATTGAACGGCAAGATGATTGATGCCCCAATTATTAACCGGGCTCGTTTAGTAATTGAAAAGGCCAATGCTTCTGGTGTTCGCCATTAACTGATAAGGATGATATCTGATGAGTGAAATGATAGAAACTCTGTACCGGCAATCTCCCTCTTTAACTGATTTAAAACCTTTTCAGGGAGCACATCAACATACGCCATGGCTAGATAATCAAGAGCAGAAACATCGACGTAAAATTTGTTCAGATCTCGAAGAGGCGATTGCCCGTGTTGGGTTTAAAGATGGAATGACGATTTCATTCCATCACTCGTTTCGTGAAGGTGATCAGGTGATTAACCGGGTTGTCGCGTGTTTGGCAAAACTCGGTTTTAAAGACCTGACTTTAGCATCGAGTTCTTTAATGACCTGTAATGATGTGTTAATTGAGTACATCAGCTCTGGTGTGATCCGCCGTATTTATACATCAGGTATGCGAGGTAAATTAGCTGAAGCCATATCGAACGGACTGATGGAAGAGCCGGTTCAGATCCATTCTCATGGTGGACGAGTCAAGTTATTGCAAGATGGTGAATTAAATATCGATGTTGCGTTTCTTGGTGTGTCTTGCTGCGATGAGTTTGGCAATGCCAGTGGTACCGGAGGTCACGCGAATTGTGGTTCTCTTGGGTATGCGATGGTCGATGCCCAGTTCGCTAACAAAGTTGTTTTGCTAACGGAAGAGCTAGTGAACTATCCGCATCAGCCTGCAAGTTTGCGACAAGATCAGGTTGATTTGATTGTTCCTGTTGAGCAGGTCGGGGATCCTGCGAAAATTAGTGTTGGTGCGGCTCGAATTACCTCTAATCCCCGGGAATTAATGATTGCACGCAGTGCTGCGGATGTGATTGAACACTCTGGATATTTTAAATCTGGCTTTTCGCTTCAGACCGGATCGGGTGCTGCCTCTACTGCCTGTACCCGATTTTTAGCTGATCGAATGAAGCAGAATCATATTGTTGCTAAGTTTGCTTTGGGGGGAATTACCGGAAGTATTGTTGATTTGCATGAGGAAGGGTTGATTGAAACATTGTTAGATACGCAATGTTTTGATCGCAGAGCTGCTGAATCATTGGGCCGGAATCTAAATCATGTGGAGATTTCGACGAATGTTTATGCAAACCCGGCAGCTAAAGCGGCTTGTTGTGATCAGTTGGATGTGGTGATTTTGAGTGCCCTTGAAATCGATACCGATTTTAACGTCAATGTTCTGACCGGATCTGATGGTGTTATGCGAGGTGCTTCAGGTGGTCATTGTGATGTGGCATCCAGTGCTAACTTGACCATTGTGGTGGCTCCTTTGCTAAGAACCCGTATTCCAACGGTTGTGAAAAAAGTAACAACGATGGTGACTCCCGGAGAAAGTATTGATGTGTTGGTGACAGATCATGGGATTGCTGTAAATCCTGCTCGCCCTGAGATTCGTGAAGCGTTAGAATCGGCTGGCATACAGGTGAGCTCAATCGAAGCTCTATATCAGAAAGCAATCAGTCTGACTGGGGTACCTAAACCGATTGAATTTACTGACAGGATTGTTGGTA
This sequence comes from Candidatus Celerinatantimonas neptuna, assembly GCA_911810475.1. NCBI lineage: Bacteria > Pseudomonadati > Pseudomonadota > Gammaproteobacteria > Celerinatantimonadaceae > Celerinatantimonas > Candidatus Celerinatantimonas neptuna. The sequence goes on along the minus strand of OU461276.1, from coordinate 593,009 downwards.
TTGTCCGTTATCGGGATGGTTCGGTGATTGATGTCGTAAGACAGGTGAAGTAACTTTTGGGGCATTTGCTTGTCTAATTGTATAGGGAATACCTATTCGTAACTATCACCTCTAAAGGAGTGATTAGATGTCTGTTTTACAGTCAACTTGGCCGACTTTTGAGATGGCAGTAGCGGCAGATCTTCCTTCTCCTTTAGATGCTCGTCATGTCAGACAATTGATGCGTCAGGCATTATTGTTAGAAGTTACGTTAACGCCTAAGCCGGGGTTGGTTGATCTGGCTTCTAATGGTGCGCATCGGGATATGGATGTGCCATTATTCATTGCCAGTATTGATGCGATTACCCCTTGGTTTGAACACTTTTTCGGGCATGGTAGGGTAAGTGCCCGGCGACCTGAAGGAAAGGTGTTAGCTGAACTACGGCCCATTGGCCAGGCCTGTGAGTCGGCCATGTACTGTGCAACGAAGGGCGTCAATTGTCATAAAGGTGGAATTTTTGCGCTTGGGTTACTTAGCTGTGCTATTGGCCGGGGAATAGAGTTACAGCTTCCGTTAACTCAGTCATTTCTTTGTCAGATAGTTTCCCGTTTCTGTCTGGGGATTGTTGAACGGGAATTAAAAACGAATCGCGCCCCTTTGACTGTTGGTGAACATCTTTATCACCGATATCAGCTAACCGGGGCAAGAGGTGAAGCTGAAAGAGGTTTTGATACGGTTAGAAAAATTGCATTACCTACCTGGCAAAGAGTTCGGGCAAATGGTGCTTCGTTACAGATGACGATGTTACATACCTTATTGGCATTGATGGCACATAATCAGGATACGAATCTTGTATCTCGTGGTGGTATGAGCGGGTTACGATTCGCTCAACAAAGAGCCATGTCATTGATTGAGGCCGATTGGGATTATATGGAATTGTTAATGCTGGATCAGCAGTTTATTCAGCGCAATTTAAGCCCTGGGGGGAGTGCTGATCTATTAGCGGTGAGTTATGTATTGAGCCATTTTTTGCCTTGATGTTTCTTGAACTCCAGAGATTGAGTCAGATTAAATTTTGTTTATTTTACTAATTTATTTAAGTAACCAGAGATAACTGGATGTTAAATTTGTTCTTTTTCCGAAAAATCCATTCATTTTCTTCAAATTATTGCTAGCGTCGTCCAAAATGCTCCATTTGGTCTGGATTGTGTTTACTATTTTGGGGTACAAGTCAGTTGTTGCTTGTTTTCGGGCCTGTATCACTGATAATCTGTTCAATCGGTAATTGCTGTAAAAGAACCATAACAATCAGTAGGGCCCAACAACGATGATAAAGTTAAGAGAATTGTCTAATCCAGTTGATGATTTATCTGGTGATTTCCAGATTGTTTTAGTTCCGGGTATAGGGAACAGTCCAGAAGAGCATTGGCAAAGTTATTGGCATGAGCAATTTCCTTCTTGGTTGAGAATTAATCAAAAGCACTGGAAGGACCCTGATTTGTATGCCTGGACTTCTGCTATTCAAAGGACGCTTAGAACTTTACCTGCAGCGGAATCGGCAATTTTAATTGGCCATAGTTTTGGGGCATTATCCAGTGTTGCTCTTAGTTTATCTGAACCTGAGTCAGTTGCTGCGCTTGTTTTGGTCGCTCCTGCTGATCCGGTACGTTTTGAATTATCAGATGATTTGAAAAGGCAACCAAAATGCCCAGTATTGATGTTTGCCAGTCATAATGATCCTGTTATGGCGTGGGATCAGGCTAATCATTGGGCTGACATATGGGGTGCTCATTTAACTGATATGGGAGAAGCTGCCCATATTAATGCTCAGGCTGGGTTTGGTAAATGGCCATGGGGATTAAGCCATATCAATCAGTTTTTAGTTGAACATCTAAATGGTAAGTAGATATTACCCTGTTTGGGAGTTGTGTTGATAGTAGTGGGCTTATCTCCTGTGCAGGTCATGTATCAGGATAGATAATATTCTGATATATGATTGAATCGTGATTATCTTTTCTGGGCTAAAAGGTGCTTTGTGAAAAGGATATTCGATCGCAAGTGCAGTTGTTTTGATACATCATCAAATGCTTACAGTGAAAGAATAGCTGTGTGGTTAATCAATTGATGAACCTAACCGATAGCCATTTTTACCATTGTGTTTGACTTCATACATTCGCGTGTCAGCCCGCGCTAATAGCGAGTCTAGCGTGTCGCTTGGCCGGTAAGTTGCGACACCAACGCTGATCCCGATAGGAATTGATTTACTATAGATAATGACACTATGGTTGTTGAACTCTCTGGTGATTCTTTCGGCTAGGGTTTTGAGTTCCTTAACATGTTCAAAGTGAGGGACAAACAGCACAAATTCATCACCGCCAATGCGATAAACTTTTTCTTCTCTACGGGTTAGTTTTTCGAGTTTATTAGCAAGCTCACAAAGAAGTTGATCACCTGCATGATGGTTAATTGTGTCATTAACCTCTTTAAATCCATCTAAATCCAGATAAAACAATGCCATGTTGAATTTAGGTGTGTGTCCATGGATATGGTTATGAAAATCCTCAGTTAATGCATATCGGTTGGGTAAACCCGTTAGAGGATCGCGCAATGCCATTTGGTTGAGTTGTTCGTGTTTACGGTGTTCTCGGGTGACATCTTGATAAATACCAGCCATCACGGCTGGTTGCTGTTCGTCTGTGTACGTGACAATTCTCCCCCGGCATTTAAACCATTTCCATGTGCGTTGCTCTTCTCCCATGAAACGAAATGTTGTTGCAAAAACTGGGTTTATCCCCAACAGATGGCGTTTCAGCTCAGCATAAAAATGTGTCTGGTCAGATGGATGGATATTTTGTTGCAACGCTTGGATATCATGCCTGGAATCGTAGCTGACAAAATGAGCCTGTCGTCCCCAATAAGCCCTGGTGTAACTGAGCTGTTGACGGATTAGGTCATATTCCCAATAAGCACAACGAGTTCCTTCAATAACTGCAAGTAATTTATCTCGTTCACTCAGTGTCTGATGATAATATTTCTTTGTATCATCGTTGGGTGCTGGTGAGCTAGAGGCATGTAAATCCATGAATGTATGAGTTCCTGCTTCACCGATAAAGTGATTTGAGATGTATTAGAGCAGGATGATAAGAGAATAGAAATAGCCTATTTGGATTATAAATTGATAGGTCATATAGTACTTTAGGGTTAGATACTTTATTTTTGGATAAAAATTCTAACAATTTATTGAATTAGGCAATATCTGGCTATATTTGAATCAGTTGTTGCAGGTAATATCTACCGGCTAAAGTTCTGAAAATAATCTGATTTGAATGAACTGATGATAAATGTGACGTGGGTTGCTATCTGTGTTAATACGATAGCAAGTGATCATTGCAAAGAATTATATAATGCGTCGTTATTAGCTCAGATATTTCAGAAATATCTTTTAAAGGTAGAGCCGGGGATTGATCATTTTTATTTGTGGTTTCAATTTCCGGCTATTGTCATTAGTGTGATAAATTAATCGTTTTTGAGCAAAGGATGATCATCTGGAAGCTGTTTAGCGAGCCATAAAACTAATTTATGGCGCATATTGGGGCCAGTTTGCTTGTCTTCGGACAACGGCGTGATACGCTTGTCAGCGACAAGTAATCGATAAATTGCTTCGACTTTATCTCGTTCGGAAATTCCCGGGGAAAATTTAGCAAAACCACGCTGAATTGCATAAGCTTGGCCGATGACCAATGCTTTTTTGAGAAGTTGGGGTTCTTGCTTAAATTTTTTCATCGATATGCCTTTGTCGAATGGGGAAACAGGCTTCAACATACCTGAGCTTAGCCTTGATGAAAAGCATTCACCATTGATATATGGCACATATTTTTTCGGTAGTGGAGAAAGACATTTATGACAGGGTTGTGGTCAAGGCGTAACAAGCTCATTTTAGGTGTTTTGGTTTTGGTGTTTGTTGTGTTTTACGCTATTAGCGTTTACTGGAGTAGTGAACCAGATACATTTGATGTGGAAACCTATGCTAAACAGGTTTCTAAAAAGACAGGGGAGCCGATGGTGGCTGGTTTTGTGACTACAACCACGTTGATTCGTCTTGCTCAGACATTACTTGATAAGCCTGGGGGGTATTTAAGTAATGATGTGCTTCCTCCGTCTGTATTTATGGATAATATGCCATCCTGGGAATTGGGGGTTTTAAATCAAATACGCGATATGACTTTGATTATGCGTAAAGATTTTAGCCGGAGTCAAAGTCAGTCCGAACAGGATATTGATCTTAAGATTGCACAACCTAAATTCTATATTGATAACACGAGCTGGATGTTCCCAAGTGCTGAGAGTGAGTATGGCGAAGGAATTCGTTTACTTCAGGATTACCGACGTCGTTTGGGGTTAACAAATGGTCAGCAGGCACATTTTTATGCGCGTGCTGATAATTTAGTTGACTGGCTAAGAGAGGTACAAAATCGTCTGGGTTCGCTCTCTCAGCAGTTGAGTGCCAGTGTCGGGCGAGACCGATTAAATACATCGGTTAAAGATAATAATCCAGATGCATCAGCTGTTGAAAATGTACGGGAAAAAACCAGTTGGTGGAAAATTGATGACGTCTTTTATCGCTCCAGAGGATCGGCATGGGCTTTATTGCAGTTGATGGAAGCTATCGAGATTGATTTTCATGGGGTTTTAGAGAAGAAAAATGCGATTATTAGCGTTCGCCAGATTATTCGTGAATTGGAAGCGACCCAACAGCCTATGAGAAGCCCTATGGTTTTAAATGGGAGTGGCTTTGGTATATTGGCCAACCACTCATTGGTGATGGCAAATTATATCTCACGCTGTAATGCAGCAGTCATTGATCTCATTGAGTTATTAAATAATGGTTGATGAACAATTGCCTCTAAAAATGGGGGCTTTTTCTTGTATTGGATTGGTGAATCCTAAATCACCTGAAAATGTAGGTTCGGTGTTGAGGGCTGCTGGTTGTTATGGCGCCAGCTCTATTTTTTATACCGGTACCCGATATTATCGGGCCAGTCGTTATGTGACTGATACTAAAAATATGCATCTTCGAATACCGACTTTGGGGGTAGATGATTTACGGACCATTTTACCTAAAGGTGCAGTGCCGGTTGCTATTGAATTGGCTAAAAATGCACAACCTCTTCCTTCATACCATCATCCGGAAAAAGCGTTTTATATTTTCGGTCCGGAAGATGGATCCATTGATAAATCATTACTAAGTTGGTGTCGGGATGTCGTGTATATTCCAACAGAAGGGTGTATGAATCTTGCTGCAACAGTGAACGTTGTTCTTTATGATCGCCTGATTAAATCAATGTCAGGCTCGCACATTTTTCATCAAGGTTTTTCTACTTTAACCTGAGGTAATTTATAGTTTATTTTAACTCTGATAAGAGAGCTCCTATGATTCACTCTGGTGAAAATAGCAACCAATTAATGCTTAGTTCAGTAAGATAATCGTTATTCCTTATCGGCATAATAATATTGTAATTTTAAGCGGTTAGACTATTATTCTGGTCGAAAAAAGGACCGTTCCCTGGTCCCGACTGCGATAAAACAGGATTAAATCAACGTCGATAACATTTGTTCATTATATGACTTCAAGTCTTTATGAGTTTCTAAGCATTCGATATAGTCAGGATTTGCTATTAATGGTCGTCCAATTGCTGCGAGATCAAATCGGCCTTTTGAAATTCCCTGGCTGGCTGTTATCGGGGTTAGGCCTCCAACACCAATATATGGATGGCAGGTATGAGCTTTAAGATAATCATTGATATTACCATCAAATATTGAATCTTGCATAGAATCATCAAACAATCCGCCATGAATATATGCTAATTTGCGTTTATCAAGTTCCATGAGAAGTAGATCAAATACTTCCCTGTCTCTGGAGACTGGCGTAATGCTGTTGATATAACCTAATGGTGACAATCGTACCCCGACCCGTTGCCCACCAATTTCTTCGGTTATTGCATCTGTGATTTCAAGTAAAAAGCGTATCATATTCTCTGGGCTATTACCATATTCATCAATACGTTGGTTACTATCGAAATGTAGAAATTGATCAATGAGATAACCATTAGCTGCATGGATTTCTATGCCATCGAATCCTGCTTTTATCGCGTTTTGAGCGGATTTTACGTAGTCTTCGACGAGAGTTTTTATTTCCGAGAGCGTGACTGCATGAGGTGTTTGATAGGTTAAATGCCTCTGTCTGGGCACTGAGCCTTTTGCAGCAATAGCTGAAGGTGCGATGGGATATCCGTTTGGATCAAAAAATGATGGATGGGCAATACGTCCTGTATGCCAAATCTGGCAAAAGATAGTTCCATTTGCCTGGTGGACCTGACTTGTGACTTGGTTCCAGCCATCTATTTGTTTTTTATTGTATATTCCTGGTGTGTTTGGATAACCCTGACCATCTGGGCGGATGATCGTTGCCTCTGTAATAATAAGTCCTACATCCGCTCGCGCAGTGTAATAATCTGCCATGGCCTTAGTCGGTATTAGGTCTTCATCTGCCATACAACGCGTCATAGGGGCCATGACAATACGATTGGTTAGATGGATAGAATTATTAAGGGAATAAGGTTCCAATAACAAAGAATGGTTCATAGCCGTCCTCTATATGTTAAGTTAATGAAGTCAGGAAATAATACTGATTGGAATGTTTTCATTGAACGAAAAATAGACCGTCTGTTCAAGTGTTATTTTGAATATATGTAAATAAAGGGTTATGGTAAAGAAACTAGAGGTAACATTGATGCCGGTGCTAAACATGTCCTGTGAATTCTAATGTTGATTATCAGTATTTCTTATATTCTGGTTCGCTATTGCGGCTTATTCTTTTTGAACGTTAAGTTTTATGACTGATTCTCTGTATAAGCGTGTATCTCGAAATAAAACTAGGTTGAACAAGAGGGTATTTTTTAGAGCCATGTCCATGTGATAAGAGATGGTTATGCCATCTTTTTTGCTTTATTAAGTTACTTTTGTAGGAGATTATGTCTGAATCGTGGTGATTCTACGTTTCTCTGGCTGTGATAAACAGTGAAGTCATCTAGAGAAAAATCTTTGAGCTATAAAATAATTGATGGGTAAATGAGCTGTATGAATTATCAACATATCTTTTTTGATTTAGACCATACGTTATGGGACTTTGAGCGTAATGCTAGAAAGGCCTTAAGACAGTTGTATCAACAGTTTTTATCTTTAAGTCAGTTTTCTGAACAGTGCTTTATTGACGTGTATGAACAAGTTAATCATCAGTTATGGGCGTTGTTTGATCGGGGGGGAATTGATAAACAAAACTTACGTCGATTACGTTTCCCTCAAACTTTTGAAATTCTACATGCCAACGAGAGTGATTATTCCATTAGTTGTGATGAGATGGACCAATGGTATATTGAACATTGTTCAAAGATGGATGGCCTATTTTCAGGGTGTCACCAATGTTTATCAGCTTTGAAGCAGCATTTCCAGTTACATTTAATTACGAATGGTTTTGCTGAAACGCAACATCAGAAACTATTATCGTCAAATTTAACAGGATATTTTCAGCAGATCTTCATATCAGATGAATTGGGTATTCATAAACCAAATCCGGCTATTTTTGAACATGCTATGAGTGAAGTCGGTGCGGTTGCAGCTGAGTGTCTGATGGTTGGCGATAATTTGGTTGCTGATATTGATGGTGCGAGAAAAGTTGGAATCGATCAGGTTTGGTTTAATCCGAAATCACTTAATTCAAATGATCCGATGACCTATCAAATCCATCAATTAGATGAACTACCTAAATTATTAGGTATTGGATAGGTCTTGATTAATTCCATTATGTATTGAGTTGGTACAGGGAAGATGATCCATTAGAAATACAATCGTAATACGGTTTGCGCAATGCAAGCCGGGCGTCTGGTTCCATCTATTTCGACACGGATTTCTTTAACGATTTCTAATCCTCTTTTTATGGGAGTAACAGCCCGTAAAGTCGAGCGGGCTCTGACACGACTTCCTACTTTGACAGGATAAGGAAATCTTACTTCATTCAGGCCATAGTTTACGGTCATCCTGACGCCCGGGTATGGCGACTCTTCTGCATCAACGCTATCGGTTAATACAGGTAATAAGGAGAGAGTTAAAAAGCCATGTGCTATTGTACTCTTGAATGGCGATTCACGATTTGCTCTTTCGGGATCGGTATGTATCCATTGTTGATCATCGGTCACTTTTCCGAATTGATCGATTCTTTCTTGATCAATTGTTAACCATTCTCCAACGTGAATTTCTTCGTTTAGTTGCGAGGCTAATTTAGTAAATAATTCTTTAGCCGGAAGCGGAAGGATAATCGGTTTTGCTTCAACTGTTTTACTGGTTGAACCAACTGAGATGAGTTGGTGTTCACGTGCCCAGCTAACAATTTGAGTATTATTCGCTTTGTTTAAAAATTCTGCCCAATGGTCGAGCAACACCGGAGGAATACGGTCTTTTATATCGAAAGGGTGCTGTACTAAAACTTCAGTTTTTTTCTTAAAAAAATCAACAACTTTCATGTTAATTTCCTCTTGTCAGTCGGACCAAAAACAATCTCTTACCAAGTGAGTGATACAAATGTCAGATAAAAATGTCCATTTATCTGCCCATCCGTGGTAAGGAATAACATGGATCCTACTGACTTTTGAGAAAGTCTAATTAACTTTCATACTATCCATTAATGATTGTTATCGGCATGATCGAATAAATATTAAACAGATCTGATGATAAAGTATGAAAAATGATTAGCCATTATTCCTCTATTTTATAGCAATAGCCATATTGTCTGATAAAAAATGAAGAAGATCACTAAAAATTGACTGGCTATTATAAAAACTAATGTAATTATAATCAATAAAGTCAACTATGTAAGATTATAATTTATTAAAATCATGTATTGCAATGAGCATGGATGCAATCTTGAGTAAATTTTATTCAGATGAATATGGCTCTCGAATACTTGCCATACATAACGCGCTGTTTTGATCTGCCGTTTATTTATGTTTTTGAAAATTTATGGCGTTCTCACTAAGATATCTTTCGACTGTATCGACAATTGTTTGAGTTCGTCTCTCTATTTCGAAATTTAGCTGATCATGAGGGTGAAATTCGCCCAGGTTTGTGAGTCTAAGCGTTTCTGGGATCAGGTATATTTTGAATGTTCCATTTTTTATATCCCAGTTACTGACGGTTAAACTAGCGCCATGGATTGCTAAGAATCCTTTATTAAAGACGTATTTCCTAAACTCTGATGGAACCTTAAGTGTGATGATGTGGTTGTTACAGGTCTGTTCAACGTGTATGACGGTGAGTTTTCCATCAACATGCCCTGAGATCTCGTGTCCTCCATTTTCTTCGTGATACCGTAAGGATCGTTCTATATTTATTTTTTGACCTATTTTGAGCGTATTCAATGTGGTTTTATCTAATGTTTCCTGCATAGCATCGAACCAGATGTGTGAACCATCAATTGTTCTGACTGTTTGGCAGACTCCGTCGACAGCAATACTGGCCCCCAAATGGAGGTCGTTTATTAATTCTTCAGGTAAGTTAACTGAGAATGAAAGCAAATTGGGTTGCCGACGAATTTCAGTAACCGGATAACTACCATGAATTATGCCGCTGTACATATGATTTCCTAATTTGGTTTTTCACGATCTGATGTAAATTGTGTTGGATTGTTCTGTTTTAATCAAGTCCACTCAGGTTTGAGAGTCCATAGAGTTTGTCAGAAAGAGGGTAATGTATTGCGAAGGTTAGTTTATTAGTGTCTAAAAGTGAATGAGCAGGGCATGATTTGGGATGAGAAAACCATATAATCAAGGTATTAATTATTAAAGTCAGATTGCTATTAAATAAGCATATTTTGGCAAAATAGGTTGATGTATCTTGCATGTGTCAACAGTCTGTGTTCTGTACGATTAAACTAAGCGAATATATAATATATTTCCTTAAAATATTTTGATTCTAGTTACAAGAAAGATTTTGAACTTATTTTTTACTTGTTGTTAAGTTTACTGGAAAAGTGTTTAGGTAACATCTTTAGATGATCAATAAAAAAAATTTATCGTTATATTCAATAGTTCAAGGTCTGGTTAAATATCTTAGAATGGTGTTGGAATGTTTATTTTTTAGTTCCAGATAAAAATATCTATTTTAATTGACCTTTATATTATTTTATGTATTGGTATACTGCTGGTTGATTGACATATATTCGCTGGCGCAAATTAAAGATACTTTCGTCTATTATTTAGCCATATTCAAGCGATTGTAAATTAGAAAGAGAAAGTGTCGGATATAGTTCTGATTTTTTATTTTACATTCATTTCTTAAAAATTGAATAGTAGCTATTTAGTGTGAATAAATTGGAGTTAGCAAAAATATGCCGTTATAATGAGTAAAATCATGAATAATGTGCAAAAGTATGCACTTTACAATTAATTTGACGATTGGAAAAGGATAATTATTTTTGCGATTGGATATCTCTTTATCTATAGTGTTCAAGACGTAAGTAGTAATATCTCTGAGTACTTGAGAAGGTGATTGATTATAGGCATGAATTCGATAGCGTAACGATATTTCAGGATTTATAATATCCTTTTTATTATGTGCTATCTCATTAGTGTCTGGGGCGAACCTGCAAGTGAATATGACTTTAATGATGTAAGGAATCGAATCGTCATGCTGAAGCTGGATAAAACAGATCGGTTAATTTTAGAAGTAATGCAACAAAATGGTCGCATTAGCAATTTAGAATTGGCTGATCGTGTCGGATTATCACCATCCCCTTGTTCTAGGCGTGTTAAACAACTGGAAGATTCAGGTTTTATCAGACGTCATGTCACACTTCTTAATGCCAGTAAATTGAATCTCACCTTGACGGCATATATTCATATATCTATGGACCGACATACTCCCGAACGTTTTGAAGGGTTTGAGAGAGAAGTAGGGAAATATGAAGAAGTCATGGAATGTATGTTGGTGACAGGGAACGATTCTGATTACCAGTTAAAAGTGATGGTTCCGGATATGGAACATTTCCAGCATTTTTTATTGGGTAAATTGACCCGAATTCCCGGTGTTACCGGCGTTCGTTCCAGTTTTATTTTGAGAACTGTTATTGACCATACTGAATTACCTCTAAATCATGTTCAAGATTTTCAGGAAGGTTAATTAAATTCTATTGCTATATTTTAAATAGGATCTGGGAAACCGAAGCAAAAACAGATTAATTTCTATTTTTCGTCGGTATGATCATAAATCATGGGAATAAGCCTTATGATCGATACAGAACATCAATTATTATTGTTAGACCGAATACGTTCGGTCAAAAATATACACGAATTTTCAAAATCCTGTATCGAAATGATTCAAGCTCTTGAATGTGATTTTTACTTATTCAGGTTATTTAAGCCATCAGAAGCAACACATTTCCAATTATTTCTAGATAGCAATTATCCCCAGTATTGGTTAGATGAATACTTGAGTTGTGGATTTGATAATCCGGACCCCGTACTCCAGTTTTGCCGGGATCATCAGTCTCCTGTTTTCTGGCATCAATTATATCGAGATATATCTCCGCGTTCTCAGACTGCGCGTTTTTTTAAAAATGCAGCAAAAGCTGGTTTAATAGATGGCGTTTCTGTGCCTATTCACGGTACTTTTGGTGAGTTTGGTATTCTGAGTTTGACCATGAAACATTTTATCGAATTAGAAAGTAGGTTGAACCTGAAGTTGCAAGCTCAACTATTTGCCCCTTATTTACAAGAAGCCGTGAACCGTTTTTGGAGAAAATTTCATATTGATTACCAATTAACTGCCCGGGAACGAGAATGTTTAAGTTGGGCTTGCCAGGGAAAAACAACCTGGGAAATTGCTCAGATTCTTCATTTGGCTGAAAGTACCGTTAATTTTCATCTCAATAACACGATCACTAAAACAAAGGCTTCCAATCGTCAGCAGGCAATTGCTAAGGCCCTGATGTCTGGTGTTTTGATGTCAGAGCCTGTGGATGAATCGCTACCCAACGAAAACTAATTCCTACAAAATGGATTATATAATCCGACAGAGAAAGCCTTTAAGATAGAAACCTTCAGGGAATGGTCCTCCCACAGGATGATCTTCAGCCTGTTCCAATGATTGAATAAATTGAAGTGATCGTCCCGCATCTAATGCTGCATCGGCTACAATTTTCTGGAATAGATCCCGTGGCATGAGTCCTGAACATGAAAACGTAGCGAGTAATCCGCCTTCTTGTAATAGTCCGATAGCGAGTCGGTTAATATCTTGATAGCCTCTGCTTGCTCTTTTAAGCGATGATTTGCTATCTACGAATTTAGGTGGATCAAGAATAATCATGTCGAAACTCTGTTGTCCTTGAAAATCCCGAAGAGCTTGAAATACGTCGATACGCCGATGTTGAATACGGGTGGTGTCAAGATGATTGAGTGTGACGTTTTGTTCAGCAATCGATAAGGCTTTTTGGGAGACATCAAGGTTAATGACTTCTTTTGCCCCGTTAGCTAATGCATATGTACCGAAACCACCGGTATAGCAAAAACAATTAAGAATACGTTTATCTTTAGCCAGTTTGCCGATTAATGCCCGGTTATTTCGTTGATCAAGGTAGTAACCTGTTTTGTGGCCAGTTTCAATATCGATAAATAAGCTTAGCCCATTTTCTTTAATCGTCATTGGTTGTTCAGGTAAGCGACCTGTAATCACTCCGCTGGTGGGAATTAGACCCTCTTTTTTACGGATATCCACATCGGAACGTTCATAGATACAACATCCCGGGAACAGTTTTTCCAGTGCTTTGGCAATGAGTTCACGATAGTAGTCGGCTCCTGCACTTAGGAGTTGAACGACTAATACATTGTCATAGCGATCAATGGTAATACCAGGAAGTCCGTCATTTTCTGAAGCGACTAATCGATAGGAATTGGTCTCTTTTAATCGTGGGAGTTCCTGTCTCATTTTTGCAGCATTAGAGAGCCGATTGAAAAAGAATTCCTCATTGATATGTTCTCTTTTATCAAAAGTCCAGATCCGTGCGCGAATTTGTGAATCAGGTGAATAGGCTGCGTAGGCGAGCCATTGTCCGGCAGCAGAATAGATAGAGATTGTTTCTCCCTGTGTTGGCGTTCCATCAATTCGCTCTATAGCCTGAGAAAAAATCCAGGGATGTCGACGGAAAAGTGATTTTTCTCGCTTTGGATGTAAATATAGGGCTGGCTTCATTGTGTACTCTCATTAGCGTTCTAAGGGGGCTGATTATAAGGTTGGGTAAACCGGCTTCCAAGTGTTACGTGTGTTATTCTTGATAAATGGGAATAGAATCCGAGCCCTGCTTAAATGAGTTTGATTTGTACAAATTTTGATGCTGTATCTTGTTGATAACTAGTTTGTTTGTCATTTAATTTATATGAAATATCTGAAGACTCTCAAAGAGGCATTCAGATGCAGAGTCTCATATTGATATAACTTGAGAGCTATAGTCATTTACCTTGGGTGACTTTACCATCATTGATATAAGGATGCGTATCGTATTGTCTTCTATAGCATATATTATGTAATTTCAGTGTATTGACTGCTTTATATCGATGAATTATTTCAGCTTAGAGCTACCCATTAAGGCTATTGTTAAACTGTATGAATGCCTTGCCTTTGTGATGTTTAAGATTATTTGCTTATCTTAATCGAGGGCTCTTATTAAGAAGAGGAGATTTTATAGATGGAGTTGACAGGGGTTCTGGGTCTCTGGGTCACTAAATTAGAAGGCTCTGTTCCATGGTTCCCAACATCGGTTTTCACAGACGGTTTTGTTCATCACTATAATGGACTCTTATCTCAGTGTCCTTTTTGGGGACTGGCTATTGTTGTTGCGTTAATAAATGCTTATCGTCGCCGCTGGTGGGCTTTAGGAGGGAGTTTGTTGATCCCTGCCATTGCTCAATATTTAGGTCTCTGGGCTTTATTTTTTAAGATTATCGGCTGGTGGTTCCCTCTTTGGTTGTCGGTTTGGGGAATTGCGTGGCTACTCTCTCGTTATTTGGTTTTGTGGTCGCCATGTGTCCGGTATGCTCGTTACTTTCCGATGAGTTGGCCTGCGTATTCGTTTTTTGTTGTGATGATTTTATTTCAAATCAATTGGTGGAGTGGTTGTATCAGTATCTGGTTGGCGATGATCCCCTGGTTATTATGTCGACGATTGAGTCTTTTTTCTCAACTGCCTGAAGTGTCGCTTGAATATGCATCAAAATTAGGTGCCGATAAAGGACAACGATTACAGTGGGTTGCTGGTCGGTGGTTATACCCTCGTCTAAGATTATGGCAAGTTAGAAGTATGCAATGGACATTTTGGTGGTGTGTCCTTGCAGGGGGTACTGGGTTACCTGGAGCAGGCAGATCTGTTTTGAATGTGCTCCATTTACATCGTCCGGAACAATTAATTGGTATTGGTATAGGGCTTATTTTGTCCCAATTATTCTTATATTGCCTTGATAATACTGCGACCAGTCAGGGAGCGTGTTGATGAGTCAACTTCAACTGAATAATTTCGTTTTAAAAGGTGAGGTGGATTGTGATTCGATCGAGTTAACAATTCATGGAGGACAATTGGTTGCTTTAAGTGGAGATATCAATAGCGGTGCAGAGTCGATACTTGATGTGCTATTTGGAGAACATTTACCTAAAAGAGGAAAGATTCGTTATAACGGTGAACCGATTCCCAGAAGTGAAAAAGCATTAGAACAATGGCGCCGTAAAGGGGTGATTTTGGTATCAGAGCGTTTACCGATGCTTGAGTGGTTGACCGTTCAGGATAATCTATTACTGGCTTTGCAAATTCGGGGAATGAATAAACGTAAAGCACTGAAGAAAATTGATGAGGCACTTTGCTCGGATAATTTGGAGCCATTAGCTGGGGATTTCCCGGGGTCGCTTAATGTTCAACAGCGTAGTCAGATATTACTCTGGAGGGCGATGCTATGTCAGCCTCAGTTATTATTGATTGAACAGGTGTTGCGAGACCTTCCGGCTGAGTTGCGTGGGCGTTGGTATCAAAGGTTTGAGTTGTTAAGACGCGAACGGCAGACGATTGTTGTTATTTTTAGTTCAGATCTTTTAGAATTGTGTCAACAGGCTGATTATCTTTTAGCTTTTGAATATGGTGATTGCGTTGCGCATGGTGAGCCACAGGAATTGATGTTGCGATCTGATTGCGTGGCATTACATCGTCTGATGGCCCGAATGAATCCTTTGCAGGTTCTTACTGCAGAAGGGTTAGCAATTAAACCTTCATTATGTTTACCTTCTCAGGTTCCTCCGAAAGAAGCATTACGAGCCATGCAGTCAAAGCAATGTAGCTATGCTTATTTAACAAAAGATAAGTACTTAGTTGGCGGGTTGTCTCTATATCAGGCCCATAGGGCCGTACAGCAAAAGTCACAGTCACTTCAGAATTATTTAGATCTGTTACCAACGATCGATGCGCATGTAAGCTTAGCGGAGGTTTTTGCCAAAGGGCCTGCAAAACAAAGGGATTTAGCTGTTATTGATCATAATGGGTATTATTTGGGACAGCTTCGTTATAAGCAGGTTATTTTAAGATTGAACGCTTTATTAACTTAACCTTATTTATGGATAAGAAAGCCTTTTCTGATAGGGATTAAGCCCGATTCTGGCGTTAAATCCGCTTGCCATAAAATGGCTATAGCGGCCCAGATTGTCTTGAACTCAAGCTTAAATTCTACATCAGAAAATAATTCTGACATACCATGAATAAATGCCATTTAATTGTGACTTCTTATCCTAATTTGAGGTTAACTTAAAGATTTCGTGACCCGACCGTGAAAATGTGTAGGGTCACGGTATTTTCAGGCTTCTTGAGCCATCACGGCTAATAGTTTTTTCACTTTTGCTTTAAATTTCGGCATATCTTTGCGAGCAACCGCTGATGCCATTGGAATTTTGGTGCTCATTGGATTAACAGGCCGATTATTAATTCGAAATTCATAATGTAAGTGGGGACCGGTGACCCGCCCGCTAGAACCCGATAAAGCGATGACTTGCCCCCGTTTGACGGGTTGCCCTCGTTTCACCAAGGATCTTTTTAAGTGTAAATAACGCGTGATATAGGTGCTACCATGACGAATGACGATATAAAGTCCTGCGTAAGGATGTCTGATAACCCGGGTTACGACACCATCTCCGGTTGCTAAAACCGGAGTACCGGGCGGACAGGCAAAATCAGTCCCATAATGGGGAGCAATACGCCCGGTAACAGGGTGACGACGGTGTAAATTAAAAGGTGAACTGATTCGATAATGATGCTGGGTTGGATAACGTAAAAATGCCCGGGTCAGGCTTTGACCAAGTTGATCATAATATTTCCCATCATTAAATAAAAAAGCGTTGTACTGGCGTTTTCGGTTAATAATTTGTACTGCCTGAAGACGACTTTCACCGGTAGGTTGTCCTTTGACAAATTGGTCTTCCAGGACAACCTGAAATAAGTCACCGGCCCTGAGTTCGCGCGTAAAGTTAATTTTATCTTTGAACATTTGACCAATCTGTTCGATTTGGGCTGGCGTTAGCCCTAATTTTCGAGCTGAGAGGTACAAGCTGCCTTCAATTGTCCCTTTTACTCGGCGCCTTTTCCATACGCCTTCTAGGCGTATAACTTTAGATTGATAGTTGCCATCTTCGAGAAGATTGAAATCGACGAAATATCCCGGATTAAAGAAAATTTGGAAATGGGTTAGCTGTCGGTGATCATTGATCCAAAAACGTAATTGGTCTCCTGGATTGATGGTATCGAGTGCCTGAGTCTGGTCATTTTCCAGAATAGAGCGCATTTGCGTTTGAGAAATCCCTAACTGATCAAATATATGACCTAATGTATCGCCTTTAGCAACGGTATATTCAGTTGTAGGTTGTTGTCCCTGGGTCTGGTTTGCAACAGGGTTGCTTGCTGAAGGCAGAATATCACTCGGAGAGTTTTCTTTAAAATTCTGAGGGAGATTTACTTCACCTGAAAGGTTTGAGGATGGTGACCATGATGTAATAACAATCAAGGCAAAGCATACAACCAATAATACTCGGCGGTGCCATTTAGGTAAATTACACCAGCGCGATAAAATTTTAGACTTTTTTAAAAACATATACTTCTTATCCGGTCTTAATCTTCCTTAATGCTTGCTCAATGACCATGCCATGTAGTGGTCTATCATGAATCAGTTGTAGTTTAGCTGATTTGGCACTATCGGCTGGCTGACGACGTAATTGTTGGCTGAGACCATTAATTGTTCTCCAACCAATATCTGTATTCAAATGAGCTTTTACTCGTCGTAGCTGATAGTGGCAAAGTAATTCAATGAGCGCATCATGTTTAAACTGAGTCGCAGGTGGAAATTTCCATCCACAACTTCGATATCCCTGACCGTTTTGTTCGATTCTCCTGATACGCAAGGAAGATGAACTGTCTTGCTGACATATCGGATTATTCGAATGAGCCAAAATTGACATTGTCAGGCAAGAGATAGGGATTTGTCCATATTTTGCTTCGATCTTTTGAGCCATCGGGTAGTTTAAGTTCAGCCATTTTTTCGCGGTATTTAGCTGAGATGGGGAGCATAAGTCAGTTTTGTTCAATACAATGGTTTGATAATGTTGAAGTGATTGTAGCCATTGTTCATTTAAAGTGTAGTCTGGAGATAAACATTGTTTGGTTTCAACAATTGCGATTCCAGCAGCCAGTCGTACCAGAGAATTTTGCTTTAACCTGTTTAAAATATTGGTGATATGACCCAGACCCGTTGGTTCGAGCAATATTCTCTGAAGTTGTGAACTTAGTAATTGCTCTAAAGAAAGCGTAAAAGCCGGGCCATTAGCACAACACAGGCATCCGCCGCTGATTTGACATATTTCAATGTGTGAATGGGTGTTAATGAGTCGGGCATCTACCCCAATTTTGCCAAATTCATTAACTAAAATACCCCATTGTTCCTTTGGTTGTTTCTGACTTGAAAGATAGTTGATTGCTGATGTTTTCCCACTTCCCAGAAAAACACTAATCAGATTTACATCCATGGTCGCTGCCTTCAGGTTCCTGACAATTATGGCAGATTCCGTGGAGTTCAATTGCATGATGAATTAAATGGAATCCATGATCATGGGCGCTATCTTTGAGTTGTTTATACATATCCTCGTTTAATGGAACTTCCTCAACACGCCGGCAAACCTGACAAACGAGTAGCTGAGGTTGATGAGGGTGATCAAGGTGGTTACAGATTAAATATTGATTGGTTGATTCAATATTATGGATTAATCCGGCTTCAAGTAGAAATTTTAATGCCCTGTAGACTGTTGGTGGTTTGATCGAAGTCTGCTTGGGCTGCATGGCTTCCAGTATTTCATAAGCACTCATAGGCCGATGATGTGATGCTAGTATCGAAAGTACTTCTCGTCGGTTTGGGGTCAGTCGCTGCTGATTTTTAGCGCAGTAGCTTTCGGCGCTCTTGACTAAATGGGCAAGTTGCTGCTGCATAATTTTACCATTATCCATAAAACTATTTGTTATGTTATAACATTGACGACTAAATGAATAGCATCGTTTGTTTTGATTGCATAAGGAAGAAGGATTAGCTGATATCTTTGATATGGATTAAACGGTATATTTTATGGCTTTTTCTGCAGCAGTTTGTTGCTTATTACCTTTTGTATGCTGTGTTTTTAGTTCAGGAAAAGCTTTTTAAGCTATCGGATTGATTGATTCGTGTTCAATCGGTTTATTTCCCTAAAATTAGGGTTGACTTCATTTCGTAAAACACGTTTAATAGCGACCCGTTGCCCAGATAGCTCAGTCGGTAGAGCAGAGGATTGAAAATCCTCGTGTCGGTGGTTCGATTCCGCCTCTGGGCACCATTATTCCTCCTTAGCTCAGTTGGTAGAGCGACGGACTGTTAATCCGCAGGTCGCTGGTTCGAGCCCAGCAGGAGGAGCCAGATTTAGAAAGCCCGCTTTTTAGCGGGCTTTTGTCGTTTATGAGAGCCTCATTTTTATCTTTCGTGTTGTTGTAACATATTCATTGTGTTTTTTAATCCGCAATTCAAGTCAGGTTATCTCAATTTTGGTTAATGAAATCCTTTCGACAGCAGGTTTTGGCTGTGTTAAATCCATCTGCTATAAAAATGGTTATGTCTGCACAGGGGATATCGCAAATAATTAAGCTCAACTCGCGATAAGCAGTCACAATAAATCATAACTTAGTTATGATTTATTGTTCCAGATTGGGGTGAGCCCGTTTTCTTGGGTATTGCTAAGTTCATTGTTATTTGGGTCTATTTAAGCATAATTATTGTTAATGTCATTTGATTTTGGATGACACTCATTATTTAGAAAAATGTGTGATAGCCGGAAATGGTGTGAATGATCATTTCTATCATTTGTCATCTCTGTTTGAGGCAAATTAGTGTGGTTTGGTGATAAAAACGACGAATTGGTCTGAAAATATGCTATTAGATATAATATGAGAAAAAATTACTTGATTTCATCTTCGTGAAACCGTTTAATAGCGACCCGTTGCCCAGATAGCTCAGTCGGTAGAGCAGAGGATTGAAAATCCTCGTGTCGGTGGTTCGATTCCGCCTCTGGGCACCATTATTCCTCCTTAGCTCAGTTGGTAGAGCGACGGACTGTTAATCCGCAGGTCGCTGGTTCGAGCCCAGCAGGAGGAGCCAGATTTAGAAAGCCCGCTTTTTAGCGGGCTTTTGTCGTTTATAGAGTTTCATTTTTCCTGAATCAAAAATCGGTTAGGATAAGGTGCAAAGTGAGGGAATAAATCATGATTGAATTTTCTAAGGTGCATCTTAAACGTGGTCAGCAACATTGTTATATCGATCAGTGGCTTCTCAAAGATAATCAGCATGCTTGTATTATTGCCGGCGACAATTCGCCTTCGTTACTTGCTGATTTTTTCAATTCAGATGCAGATTTATTAGGTGGTTCTATTGAAGGGATGCCTGAACGGATTGGAATTGTATCTTTGAGTGTTCAGCAGCAATTGTTAGAACAGCAGAAGTTACTTGATGAGACTGATCTGACTAATGAGGTTGACCCTGGTGATAGTGTTTATGAACTATTATCTGCTGTGAGTGATGATCAGATCCTTATCAGGCAGGTGATTCAGGATTGCGGACTGGAAAAGTTACACGATAGAGGTTTCTTCCTATTGTCTACCGGTGAAACCAGACGATTGATGTTGGCCCGGGCTTTATTATGTCATCCGCAATTACTGATTCTGGATGAGCCTTATGCCGGGCTGGACAAAGAGTATCAACAACAGTTGAGTGGGCTGATTGAGCGTTTAAGTCAGCAGTATCAAATTTTAATGATTACAAGTCGAGATGGGGAATTACCGGATTGTTTTTCTTCGATTATTTTATTTGATGATCAACGATTGCATAGTTGTTGTAGCAGGGATGAATGGTTTAATCATCCTCTTCGCCGCCAATGGCAGGCTTTGGCTCAGGAAGTCTCTGGTGCTTTAAGCCAGTCGCTTGCTTCTCAGAAGTTGGATTTAGAGCAATTTGATCCGTTGTTTCGTATTTCAAATGGCCGTGTAGCTTATCATGATGGTGTGATCTTCGATGGCCTTGATTGGCAAATACGCCCGGGCGAACATTGGCAAGTCAGAGGTCCAAATGGCTGTGGGAAAAGTACATTGCTTAATTTGATTTTTGGTGATCATCCTCAATGCTATAGCAATCAAATTGAATTGTTTGGTCATCGCCGCGGAAGTGGTGAA
Organism: Candidatus Celerinatantimonas neptuna; assembly: GCA_911810475.1. Classification (NCBI taxonomy): domain Bacteria; kingdom Pseudomonadati; phylum Pseudomonadota; class Gammaproteobacteria; family Celerinatantimonadaceae; genus Celerinatantimonas; species Candidatus Celerinatantimonas neptuna. The sequence goes on along the minus strand of OU461276.1, from coordinate 572,166 downwards.
AGTATTTGGGAAGTGAAGCAGCGAATCGGAATGGTTTCCTCTGCTTTACATTTACAATACCGGGTGAATGCTAAAGCAGTAGACGTTATTTTATCTGGATTTTATGATTCCATCGGCCTTTATCAACAACCGAGCGCGAGTGAAACAGAATTAGCTTATCAGTGGTTGAAATTGTTACACATGGAAGATCTGGCTGATAGCGGGTTTCGTTCATTGAGTTATGGTCAGCAACGTGTGTTACTCATCGCTCGTGCACTGATTAAGAGTCCTTTATTGTTATTGCTTGATGAGCCATGCCAGGGGTTGGATTACCTGAATCGTAAGATTGTATTACAAGCTTTATCATTGATTGCCGGTCTTGGGATTATTCAGATGGTTTATGTATCTCATCATGATGATGAGATGATCGATGGTATCGAGCATTTTGTAGATTTTGTGCCCGTTGAGAGCGGTGAAGGGTATCAACCTGAGGTAAACTAGCCTTATTTAAGTTGTTAAAAAGGAGGGGAAGCCCCTCCTTTTTATATGATTGACTGAATTTTGATATTTATTATTAGCTATTTGATGGCATGTGAATTAGTTTGAGTTTAGAGCGTAAAGAAGCCGGTACATCTTTAGTCAATAAAACAGTTAATCCACCATTTTTTTTCATATTTTGGGCGACAGTTGATTTTAATGAAGCGTTGATATCAGTTGTACTTAATGTGTACATGGCTCCGCTAAATGGATCCACTACGAACCAACCAATTATACCACCAAAGACTAAATTGCCACCGATATACCAGCCATTGGCGTGTTCGGTAAGTTTGACGCTCTGGTCTTTATAGCCTTTTTTAGAAAATGTAATGGTATAGCTTTTTTTACCCCAGTAATGACCATTACTTTTTTGTAGAGTAACTGATGTTGGTGTAGAACCCACATAGACAGAGTGGCCTATTTCATCAGTAATTGTGATTTTTGCATCACTTGGTTGACTATTAATGGTTACGGTTTGAGTTCCACTACCGACAATTGTTGCACATCCGCTTAGCATCATTGCTAATAAACAAGCGGCTATAATTAATTTTTTCATAAAAAATCCTAAAAAGATATCCCTTTGCGGGGTTGCAAAGCTAAAAAATTTTATTAGAAAACATGGTGTTAATAAAGATAATTATAAATAAAAAATTATTATTCTATTAATAATAAAATCTCAGCTTCTAAAAGCTGTTTTAGAGGTTTCAGGCGGACATAAAAAGATATTCTGCTGTAAACTAAAATTTGGATTGATTCTGGAGCTGCTGGGCTTGGGTGATTCATCTTATTCTGGTAAAAATTTTGGGCGAGACACTGTCTGTGTCCCACCCCAAACCTGTTTCATTTGAACGAAATTTAATTGCCAATACGTCCTGGGTATTTTGCCCCGAAAATTATTTTGTATTGGTTGTATTCCAGTCGAGAATAGTCCAGTTTCGTTTTTGGGCAATTTCCAGCAGTGTCTGGGCTGGATTAACAACGTATGGATGATCGACCTGCTCTAACAAGGGTAAGTCATTGATCGAATCGGTGTAAAAACGCAATTCATCCGGAGTCCATGGTTGATCGGTCAGCCATTGCTGAAGGCGAATGATTTTACCATCGCGAAATGATGGCGTGCCTATAATCTGTGATGTATAACAGCCATGTTGACGAGTCACATTGACGGCTAAAACATTCTGAATACCCAATAGTTGGGCAACAGGTCTGACAATAAAGTCAACTGTTGCGGAAATAACTAACAGGTAATGATGATGTTCCTGTAATTCATGAATGAGTCCATCAGCTTCAGAGTAAAGACGCGGTTTCACTCGTTCTTCAATGAAAGTCTGAACCATACTATCAACCGTTGCAGCATCGATATGCTGTAAAGGTTCCAGACTAAAGTGAAGGTAGGTTTGGATATCGAGTTGGCCAGCCCGGTAAAGCTTATCAAATTCATTATCTTGCTCTAAGAACGTAATGGGATCGTCAATTAGTTGCCGATCACATAAATACTGGTGCCAAAGCGCCATCGTATCGCCATTGAGCAAGGTATCGTCTAAATCAAAAATGGTGAGTGAATTTGGCATAATTTTCAATATAACTTACAAGTATGAAAGAGTTTGTACCATCAATGAACGCATAGATCACCCTTTTAAGTGTCGAACTGATGATTTATCAATCAAAATCTGTAATAAACTACCTTTATCGAATAATCGTTCGGCTTTTCGATTGAGCAGATCAACAGTCAGTTCAACGCCTTTAATATTGAGTTGATAACGAATAATTGAACCAAGTAACTGGTGACTTTGGACTGTTGCTGTTAATCGTGGCGTGAATTGATCACCATATTGGCGTCCTGATTCATAAATGTAAATGGATTCTGGGCGAATAGCCAATTGCCCATCACATTCTATAGATAAGATTTGAGTTGCCTGTTCTTTGTCAATCACATTATATTGCCCGATAAATCCGGCGGCAAAGTGATTGGCTGGTTCTGTATAAAGTTGTTCGGGCGCGGCGCACTGAACAATCGATCCTTCATTCATCAGAGCAATGCGATCTGACATTGTCAGAGCTTCTTCCTGATCGTGGGTGACGAAGACAGTCGTTAAGTTGAGTTCTTGTTGAATGGTGCGAATTTGTGAGCGTAAATTTTTGCGAATTCGGGCGTCGAGTGCAGATAACGGTTCATCGAGTAATAATACTTTAGGCTGGACAACTAGGCTTCTGGCCAGAGCGACACGTTGTCGTTGTCCTCCTGACAGCGATGCCGGATGGCGATTTGCGTATTCGTTTAATTCGACAAGTTCAAGTATCTCAGAAACACGTTGTTTAATTTCTGCTTGCTCTATTTTTTGAATCTTTAATCCAAATGCGATATTTTCTGAAACGGTGAGATTTGGAAATAATGCGTAACTTTGAAAAACCATTCCAATGTTTCGCTGTTGCGGTGGCAGATGGGTGATTTCTTGTTTTCCCAGATGGATCGTCCCTTTATTTACTTCGGTGAGTCCGGCAAGACAGCGAAGCAAGGTTGATTTGCCGCAGCCGGAGGGGCCTAGTAAGGTTAGTAATTCGCCATCATGAATATCAAGGTTGATATCAGCGAAGACAGTTTTTTCAGCAAAATGTTTTTCCAGATGAGTAATTTTGACGGGGTACATGAATAGGTCCTACCGGTTAAAACGGGTTGCTGCCATTGTCAGCAACAAAATAATAGTGAAATAAGAAATGACTAACGCTGAAGTAAAATGACCACTGGTTTGTCTCATATTAAAAAGATAAACCTGCAGTGTTTCAAAGCTGGTTCCAACCAGAATATTGGCGAATACGAATTCCCCGATCAAAAATGAAAATGATAGAAATAGTGATGCAAGTAAACCTTTACGAATATTTGGAAGTACTATTTTGATAAAAGCTTGAATGCTATTAGCGCCTAATAATCGGGCTGCATCCATTAAATCCGGTAAATTGAGTGCTTGTAAGTTATTACTGACCGCGCGATAGATAAACGGTAATGTGATGGTGAAATAGCACCCTACCAGAATCCAGGGTGTTCCTGTTAGTTCGAGGGGACCACCCGAGTAAAGTTGTAACAAACCGACGGAAGAAACAACCGGTGGAATTGCAAATGGCAACAAAGTGAGCATGTTCATGACAGTATCGAGTTTCGGATAGTAATAAAATACGACGAAGACGGCTGGAACAATGAGTATGCTGCTGATTAATAATGTGCCAAAAGCCAGGCTGAGTGAATGCCATAAGGCAGTCAGAAAGCGGGGATCGCTCCATAAAATACGATACCAGTGGAGCGTAAAACCTGAGGGTAAAATAGTTGCTCCCCATTGCTGGCACAGTGAATAAGCTAATGTTGCAATCAGAGGTAGCAATAAAAGGATGCAAATGATGCCGATAACTGAGTAGTGATAGAGAGTATAGCGCTTAGTTGACATGATAACTCCTTTTGATTAGCCATTGATTGACAATGGTGATTAACATCAATAGCACTATCAGTAATACAGAGATTGCAGCAGCAAGATTCGGTTCAAGAAACAGATCCCCAGAGACAAGACTGGCGATACGAATGGTTACCAGATTGTAATTTCCTGAAGTTAATGCATAAGCTGTAGCATAGGTTCCAAGGCCATTGGCCAGCAAAATGATAAATGTACCGAGCAGGGCCGGGTTGAGTACCGGTAACGCAATACGTCGCCAATAGTAAGCTTGGCTTGCTCCAAGGAGGTTGGCGGATTCTTGCCAGTCTTGCTTTAAAGCATCAAAAGCTGGATAGAGTAAAAGCATGGCTAGTGGGATTTGAAAATAGCTATAGATGAGTGTTAATCCAGTGCTTGAGTAAAGATTGAAACCGCTAATCCAACCAAGCTTTTGCAGCATAAGTGTCAGGGTTCCGTTAAATCCGAGGATGATAATAAATGCGAAAGCAAGAGGGACACCTGCAAAGTTACTGGTCATATTGGTGAATGCCAATATCATATTTCTTAGCTGACCCTTGATATGACGCAAAGACGCACATCCTAAGATCGCAATGAATAATCCAATCAGGCTGGATATAAGCGAAATCGTTAAGCTATGTTCAAATGCCTGAATATAAAATGCTGAATAAAGGATGTTGTGGTAGTTACTGAACGACCATTGTCCGTCATCGTTGATAAAGCTATTACATAAAACCCAAACTAACGGCGCAAGTTGAAATAGGCCGAATAGGATTATGAAAGGGAGCAGTACTCCCAAAGGGCGCAATGCTACCCGTTTCATATATCTTTCCTTAAAAGCTGCATGTTGTTTGGTTTGCCGTGATTTTTAATTTCTAGTAAATCGGCGATGCTCCCACAGAGCTCTATTTGAAGAGGTGTACAGGGTTGTTCATGGTTGAATTTTGAACCAATAACGAACAACGGAACCTCCCGTTCTTGTGGTAATCGTCCGCAGTGACTGTGATCATCGGTCATGCCGTGATCCGCTGTTACAATGATCTGATAACCTTTTTCAATCCATTGTGGCAGATAGTCAGATAGAATCATGTCGGTTTGGCGAGCCTGATTTCGATATTGTTTGGAATCAAGTCCAAAGCGGTGACCGGCATCATCGATATTCATTGGATGAATCAGTAACAGATCCGGGTCATATTGGGTCCGTAAGTATTCTGCATCTAAAAAAAGGTGATCATCTGGGTAGCTATCCTGATGATAAAAGATGCCATGTTGGATCGGTAACTCCGGGTCATTGGTAAAACGGTCTCTGGTTGGTTGATAAGGCGAGCGATTATAGAGCTCACTGACCCAGTGATATGCAGCCGCCGCGGTGGTCTTTCCTACATTTCGAGCGAGATCGAATAAGCTGACCTGGTTACTGCGACGATTGATACCATTATGAACTATCCCACTTTCGACAGGTGATGCTCCAGAGAGCAGACATTCATAGAGGGGTCTGGATATAGCTGGTAATTCGCATTCAAGCGTATAGTAACTAGCTTGCCGGGCTTCGGCTAACGCAAGGAGGTAGCCCATGCAATGTTGGGCTACCGAATCACTCAGACCATCCAGTACGATATAAATCACACGACTGGACATAAAATCCTCATTATTGTTGATAAATCATAACCTGACTCTGCCACTGCTGAGGAAGATGACGCGTTGTCATTTTCCATGCTTTCAGATCTCTGATTGGGTGTGCATTTTTGTATTCAGAGTTTGGTAGTAGTTTGGCTTTGACATCTGCAGGTAATTTGACATCTGTGCGGATCGGTCTTGCATAGCCTCTGGCCAGATTGATTTGACCAGCATCACTGAAGATATACTCGCGAGCCAGTTTGGCAGCCCATGGATGTGGCGCATATTTGTTGATAATTGAAACATACCCTGAAATGACAGAGCCATCAGATGGGATAAGTACTGTGAATTTGCTGCGATCGATTTTGTCACGATAATTTAGCGCATTGAAATCCCACATTACACCTACTTCAACTTCACCTTTTTCGAGGTTAGCTATGCTTGGGTCGTTTAATGACAGACGACCTTCTTTAGCCAGTGTCGCGAATAATTTTAATGCGGGTTTGATGTTATGTTCGTTGCCTCCCATGGCAAAAGAAGCAGCCAAGACTGCATTGTTGGCCTGAGCTGCTGAGCCAACATCACCAATCGTGACACGGTATTTGCCTTTTAACAGATCATGCCAGCTGTGAGGAGGGTTTTTGACCAGTTTGTTGTTGATGATAAATGCAATTGTTCCGGTATACCCCATGGCCCAATAGCCATCTTTATTTTTTGCCCAGTCTGGAATATCGTTCCAGGTGCTTGGTTTATAAGGGAGAAGAATACCTTTTTGCATGGCAATTCTTGAAAAAGCAAAACCAATATCACCAATATCTGCAGTGGCATGATTTCTTTCAGCTGCGAATTTAGCAATTTCCTGAGCTGAACTCATGTCTGTATCTTGATGGGCAATACCGTATTTTGTTTTGAGATCATGCCAGGTCTCTTTCCAGTTTGCCCAACTGTCTGGCATACCGACGCTGACAACTTTTCCTTCTTGTTGAGCTTTTTTGATGAGCATTTGCATCGGGACACTGGCAAAAGACATTTGGCTGGTGAATAGAGCCATAGTGCTTAAGCCGATTAATCCCACTTTCCATTTGTTCATTACGGAATCTCTCCTGGACTAGGTCAGTTTGAATCTTTTCTAACATAGAATGATTGGATGACATTATGAATTCATAAATATGACAAATGGATGAATAAATTTTGTTTATATATTGCTCATTTTGGGGGCTATCCTATCTATTTGGCTTTCATATCATATATCGATCACAAATAAGACGTATAATATCGATTTATTACTGGAATATACCAGATGGAGTGTTTATGCATGATCAGGTTTCACGTATTCAGCAAATCCGTGACCAATTGCGTAATCAGTTACAAAGTGGCGTGTTTGAGCAAAATCCAAAATTACCGTCTGAGCGTCAATTGAGTGAACTTTTCGCTGTTTCCCGTGTGACCATAAAAGAAGCGCTGACCGCGTTAGAATCTGAAGGATTGATTTACTGTGAAGATCGTCGGGGATGGTTCGTTTCACCTCGTCGGCTTATTTATAATCCATTGACTCGAATGCATTTTCACAGACTGGTGAGTGAGCAGAATCGTGAAGCTCAAACCGAAGTATTGTCTGTGAGTAATGAGTTGGCATCTCCATTGTTGATGGAATTAATGCAGCTTGCTCCTTTAACCCCAATTCATCGAATTACACGTCGTCGGTATTTGGATGATAGGGCTGTATTGTTAGTTGAAAATTGCCTGAATGCGCAATACTTTCCTGATATTCTTAAAGAAGATTTAAGTCTGTCGCTGACAGAGCTTTATGAGAATTTATACCACATTCGAAATAGTCGTTCTCGCTTTGATGTTCAGCCTGCGGCTGCACCATCTCATGTTGCTCAGGCTTTGCATCTGGCTGAAGGGCAGATGGTATTGAAAATCATGCGGGTTAATTATGATCAGCAAGGGCAGATTATTGATTGCGAATTTGAATATTGGCGCCATGATGCTGTGTGTATTCGCATTGATAGTCAGACAACTGTTTCGTCATTTTCACCATAAATATATTGTAAGGTAATGAAAACCGCCCAGAAAGGGCGGTTTGGTGAGAACAAACATTAGTGAGCCAAATGAGGGGTCATTTTTGATACTTTTATCTTATGGTGTTTGAGTTGCGGTTTTAATGCTTTTTTCAATTTTACTTTATGAAGTAATGTTATCTTCGAGAATTTAGCCAGCTGTTTGTATTGAGCACCGTTAAGTCCAAAATGCTGCGGATAATCACTACGCGCAACCTGATAGGTGTGATTCTGATGCCAGAACCGATAAACCAAAGGTTTGCTATTTTGAGTGATTCGCAATATGAACTGAGGTTTGCCCTGAATTGGTTTTGTTGCAACATCTGTTACCGTCATCCCTCCAAGTGCTTGGCTGAGCTGAGCTGCTTTGGTCTGGCTTAGAACTTGCTTGTTTGAATTGATTTCCCCTTGCCATTGCCATACATCTTTATCACGTTTTAATTTGAAGTCACTTCCGTCAATTGAGCCAGGCTGCTTGGCTGCTAATAGCATCGTGTTCAGCCAGCTTTTCGGTGACACTGAAGTTTGATAGGCAGATAACTTAACCTGATAGATTGAAGGGTGCTTAGACAGTCGCAAGTGAATTTGCCGAAATGCTGGTGAATTTCCTAGATAGACGTTCGCCAGGATCTGACCATTGACGCCTTTAATGAGTATATGACGATGGTAATCACCGGTTGCAACTTTAAAGCGTTTTTGAGCTGATTGAGTGTCGGCAATTGGCCATGCTGCTTTGAGTGATGTCAGTTTGCTGAGTAGATCAGAAATATGTGTTTGATCCGCTGGTAGTTTATCCAGCTTCGGCAGTATCCATTGATGATTATGCCGTACCAGTTGAACTTTGGCCGAATTGTTACTAATGACTATTTCTGTGGCCTGTTTAGGCTTGAAGCGGAATAATACTTTAGCAACCTGCTGTTGTTCTAACTGGTTCCGGTGCCAAAATACAACGCCTGTAATGATAAATTGAATCACTAGCAGGCTGCTTAATATGAATATAATTTTTTTCATTGAAGGAGCCTCCTAATCGTTTAACAATTGTTGATAACGATGCATTTTCGATGCTCGTTGTAGACGTCGAATAAGAGCAATCAGCAATAATGCGACAATTGCCAAGGCATAATTGAGATATTCCCAGAAAAGCTGAGTCTGGTGATCCATCGGGATGAGGGTTCGGTTGAAATGACTCCGTGGATGAATACTCAATAAAGCTGTGTCCTCTAATGCATAATGGGCAGAGTTATCCAGTAATTTGAGCGTATTTAAATAACGGCTCTGATTGGCACTGCCGGTCAGTTGTAAGACTTGATCCTGAAGCATTGAGGCTGAACTAAACAGTATTATTCGTGCTGATTTAGGCGAACGTTGCAGGACTGCATTAACCCTCAATGGTTTTTTAGATTTTTTGTGTTTGATATATGGCAATGTCAGTACCGGTGATGATTTCCCCGCAAAATAGGACGTGAATTGTCCCTGACTTATCACACCCAATAAGCGTTTTGCTGTTTTACCCTGAGCTGTATAAGGAATAATCGAGCGTCCACTAAATTTTGGCATGACATCAAGATTACTGGAAAGCCAACTGCCATCGGAACTTGAAATAAGCTTCGTAATTTTGCGATTTTTATTGGCTGTAATTTTGATGGGAGAAGCCCATGGAACTGTTGCCTGAAAAAGGTTTCCTGTGATTGGATTATGAGTATTTAGTCCATTTGAGCGAATGTTGGCAAAATACGGATAATCGATCATTTCATATTGTTGAATCGGAATTCCTGCAATTGTGCGGGTTACTGGAATAGGTAGGGATGTATTTTGAGGATCCATGACTATTTCTGGTTCGATGTGAATTCCCTGGAAGGTTAACCATTTTTGAAATAATCCCTGACGCTTGGTTAGGTGGATCCCTTGCCGATCAAATTTTAGCTGATATGGTGATGCTGCTGCGATGATAGTTCCTCCCTGCATGAGGTATTGATCAACCGCAAATAACTGAGTTTTATTGAGTTGATATGGATCCATAAGCATGAGGAGATCTGCATCGCCACTGACCCGGCCTTTTTGCAGGCTTTCATTCCGAACATCGAAGTTATGGCTTAAATAATGTTCTAACTGATGAAATTGTGGGCCTCTGGCGTAAGGTGAATTCGCTGTGGGAGTCACAAGCGCAATTGTTTTGGTAAAGCCTTTGGCAAAATGTTTAATTGCCGACTGAAGATCCTGTTTAAAGTCACTTCCTTTAATATTACCCATCGGAATTTGCACATGTTGCTGACCATCATCTAACGTCATATAGAAATAGAAACGTTGATGGCTTAATAAACTGGTCGTCATCGGTTTGAAGCCATATTTCTGGCGGATCTGTTTGGCCAGGCTGGCATTTGCTGACGGATCCTCAAAACGGAATTTGAATTTTCCATTAGCTTGTTGTTGCTCATTTTTAAGTGTTTTATTCATTACCTCCCGATAATCACGCAAAGGCATCGGTAATAGACGGCTGTTTGAGATATATCCGGTAAATGTCAGGTTATGTTTAACGGTATCAAACAGGTTGCCAGAGGATTGGTAGTTTTGAATGACATGAACAATGGCGGCTGTGATGTCATGTTCAGGATTACGTAAAGCAACATTAAGCCGATTATTTTGCGTCATTTTAGCAGCGATAAGATTTCTGAAACTCAATACTTTGTATTGATCTCCGTAAGAAATGACGACATCAAAATAAGAGCTGACCACAGAAGACTGATATCGATTGTCGACCTGGAAAGGAACCGGACGGATACCATATTTACTGACAGCTTGTTTGGCTGCTGCATTATTGGTTGTTGGGTCTTTGAAAACGACCCGAACTTTACCATGGCCATGGATGGCATATTCTCGTATCAGGTTTTTAAGTTGAGGGACTAAAGGTGCAAGCAGTGGATGCGTTTTATGACTGAAATAGCCCTGAATGAGCAACGGTTCTTGCAGATGGTCGAGAATATGTCGCGTAGCGGGACTTAATGTATAGATTTTACCTTTCGTTGTATCAATACGTAATGAGTTGAATTGATTGAGCCAGATGTTTGCAACCAGTGCATTGATGATAATTAAAGCGACCGTCCAGTTAATACGTCTGTGCCGACTTTGTTGTGCCCCTTTGGCCCACCGCTCCCGCTCAAGCATATAACCATTCAGACAAAGGAAAACGATCATGAGGCTAAGGTAATAATAAAGGTCTCTTAAATCCAGAACACCACGGGTAATCGAAGTAAATCGGGATCCACTGCCTAATAAGCGGAGAAATTCGCCACCATTGGTTCCTAACAGATTGGTGAGGATAGGGCTACCGATTAAGTAGAAAGCTCCACATAAGGCGCATGAACAAATAAGACTAACGATCTGGTTATCACAGCGTGATGAGACAAATAATCCCATCGACAGATAGCATCCTCCTAGTAGGATAGTGGCCAGATAAGCAGACCAGACTGGTCCCCAATCCAATTGACCAAGCATCGATACTGTGATTGGTAAAGGCAGTGTAATCAGTAATGCGATAATCAGAAGAATAAGGCAGCCGACAAATTTACCGCAAACGAACCGGTATAGTGGTGCAGGCCGTGTTAATAGATATTCGAGTGTCCCTGAACGTCGTTCTTCACTCCACATACGCATCGTTAATGTGCTGCATAAAAAGATCAGCAGAATAGGCATCCACTGGAAGAGTGGTTTGACGTCGGCAATATTTCGGGCAAAGAAAGCTTCACCCCAGAAGAATATAAAGAGTGTAATGGCTGCAAATGCAGCTAAGAAAAGATAAGCGATTGGTGAAGCAAAGAACATCTGAATTTCTTTGCCTGCAACTTGCTTCAATGAAGCGGCACTTGAATTAGGCTGCATGTTCACGGTTCTCCATCGGCTGTTGATTTACCTGACGAAATAATGTTTCCAGATCGGTCACAACAGGCTGTAATGCATAGAGTTCACCGCTTGCTGTGATTTGTTTGGCAATCAAACTACTGACGTGTTGAAGATTTTTCTCATCAATAACTGTGATCTGATAATGGCCTTCCTGCTGTTCTATGGGGGTGATATCTTTAATCGAAATGGTCTCTAGTTGCTGTTGGATCTGCTCAAAAGAGAGAGAACAATGCACACTGAGTTGATTGCTCTGTTTGAGTTCATCCAATTTGGCGTCTATGACTAATTCACCCGAGCGAATGATTAATACCCGGTCACATAAGGCTTCGACTTCTTGCATAATATGAGTCGAGAGAATAACCGTGGCATGTTGGGCAACATCACGAATGAGCTGGCGCATATGGGCCGTTTGGGTTGGATCTAATCCATTGGTAGGTTCATCAAGAATTAATAACTTGGGTTGTCCAAGTAGGGCTTGAGCGACTCCAACCCGCTGTTTATAGCCTCGGGAAAGTGTTGCGATGGGGGAAAATAACTTATCCCGGATATCTGTTGCCTTGATGACTCTACGGATCGCTTCATATCGTTCTTGTTGGGCAATGCCTTTGAGAGATGCTGCATAGTCCAGGTAACCTGCGACATGCATTTCAGGGTAAACAGGCAGATTTTCAGGGAGATATCCCATCATTTGTTGAGTTGTTTTGGGGGATTCGACAACATCAACTCCATCAAGATTGATATGACCTTGATGTGGTTCCATAAAACCACTTAACATCTTGAGTATTGTCGTCTTTCCGGCGCCATTGTGACCTAACAGACCAACAATTTCTCCGGATTGGATTGTAAAACTGGCGTCCTTGACCGCGGTGAATCGTCCATATTTTCGCATCAACTTGCTAACTTCAAGCATGTTGAATCCTCCACATTGGGTTCTAGATGATTCCGAGGTAAATAAAAAAATTTTTTGTCAGATTTTAAATAGTTATAGTCGTATTGATCTCCTGTAGCCTATCCCCGAATATGCATTGGGCATAGTGTCAAACGTAGCTATGCCTTATAAATAGGTATCCAGATGGTTGTGTGTTGTGGGGACATTTGCAAAACACAACACATATCTAAAAAGTCAATATCTTAAGTGTTTGTAAGACTTTAACTATTCTAAAGAGTTCCAGACCCGGTTTGTTTTTTTACACGAACTCGAATTTGTGATCAATGGTGTATTATTGATATTCCTATTTTTGATGGATGTTTGATATTTTGAAATAGTTTGGTGGGCTTTATATCATTTCATACATATGTTGGATTGAATTTTGCTGATTTTAGTGTTTTCTTTTGATTTATATGTAGAATACAAGATATAAGGTTTTTATGGATCTGCTTATCAAAAGGATGATGGATTGCAGATGTGTTTTACGCTTCGCAAAGCGCAATTGACCGATATAAACAGCATATTGGCAATTGAAAATGATTGTTTTTCAAGTGATTTGATTTTACCCCGGCAGATGCGTTATTTGATCTGTCAGGCCAAAGCTGTGGTGCTGGTGGTAGAGAGTGAACGGAAAGTTGTCGGATATGCCATTTTGCTGTTACCACAAAAACCCCGTCGGGCACGGCTCTATTCGATTGCTGTGACTCCTTCAATGCGAAGAAAAAGGGTTGGATTTTGTTTAGTTGAAAAGGTTTTAGATATTTCTGAACGTGAAGGATATCATGCAATTGGCCTGGAAGTTCGTTGCAGCGATTTAGGTGCACAGGCTTTATATCAACGGTTTGGATTCCGTTGGACTCATTTAATGGATTGCTACTACAGTGATGGGGACGATGGCTGGAAAATGGTCTGTCAACTGCCTCGTCCAGAGTGGGCTGGGTGATAATCATATTTCTTTGGTATGTTGACGTTGGGTGTTTATTTATGCAGGGGTAGATCCTGATTTGTATGTTTTGCTATGCGTTACTGGAGCTGTTTTGTCTAAATAGACAGTAAGGCTGTATAAAATACGATTAATTATTAGCGTACTCTAAAGATTGATGATTGATATAAGTCTTGTTTCAAATTTTGATTGGTTTTATATGAAATGAGTCGAATTAAATAGTTGATGTGGTTAATACACGGGTGAGGGTTTATCTATCATGAGATGTTTAGGAAGAGCGGCTGCGATGTTTTGTGGCGGAATGCTCTTAGCCGGTTGCCAATCTCCTGTAAACCCCGCTTTAAATTACCGTATTATGACCATGCGATATGGTGTCAATCATCGGGTACCTTATGACCCTCGTTGTAAATCTTTTAGCTTATCGCCTGCTGATGCTGTTCGTTTTTTTCAAAATGCTACAGAAGTTGGTCAAAAACAATTTAGGCAATTTGCTATGACCTCATCTTGCTATTATGACGGCTCGATGATGATTAATGGTGATATATTGCAGTGGCGAATTACTGGTGCCGGAGTTGGATTTTTGAGTCGTGGGTTAAGCTACGCTGACAATCAATTATTTTTATGCAGCATGTATTGTCAGCAAGCTTTTGGCCAACGTTTTCCTGTTTATAAACTTGATCAGTAATTTTCGAGCGAGCTGATCGAGTCGGCTTCTTGTTGATGATGGACTTCTCTACAGCAGTAAGGGCAACCATTTACCTTTTCATGAAGTTTTAATGCACTATCCATGGCGTCGAAACAAGATACGAAATAGCCAATATATTGTCGATTTGATCGATTAGGAATGTACTGACAATGTTCCATATGAAGTTCTAATTCACCATTGGGTAACGGCTTTTTACTGATAAAATATTGATGCATGGGGCCGTCTCCTCTAATCACATGTGTTTTGATGAGCTTAGATAAGCTTGTGTCATCGTGCCAGAGTTTGACGATTTGAATGTTATCGATGATATAGATATGTGATCGAGATATCTCAAAACGAATTGTATTCGTGCATTCTCGCTGTTGTTTGATAGAAGAGATGTTATTTCTCAAGATTGATCTGACACCCAACATTGTGAAAAGCGTTGGGTGTAGACCATCATCTATTTTCTTTTATTTCTTTTTTCAGAAATAGACTAATAGACCCATTCTCTTAGAATATTAGCCTGTGATTAGCTAATCTTAGATTAGTTAATTTTTTTATATTTGATTCGATGTGGTTCAGTTGCTTGTGCGCCTAAGGTTTTTTTCAGCCAAGCTTCATAATCAGTAAAGTTGCCTTCATGGAAATTGATCTGACCTTCATCCCGATAATCGAGAATATGTGTGGCGATTCGGTCCAGGAACCAGCGATCATGGGAGATAACCATGGCACACCCTGCAAAATCGAGTAATGCATTTTCCAATGCCCGAAGTGTTTCGACATCCAAATCATTAGTCGGTTCATCCAATAATAGAACATTACCGCCGGCCTGAAGTAGTTTTGCCAGATGTAATCGTCCGCGTTCTCCTCCAGAGAGCTCTCCAACCCGTTTTTGTTGATCACTGCCTTTAAAATTGAATCGGCCAACATAGGCCCGGCTGGGTATATCGATGTTACCGATTTTGAGAATGTCTGATCCCCCCGAGACTTCTTCCCAGACAGTTTTATGGTTATCCATTGCATCCCGGAATTGATCTACAGCTGAAATCTGTACGGTTTCCCCCAGGCTAACTGAGCCGCGATCGGGTTGTTCCTGTCCGGTTAATATTTTGAATAATGTTGATTTACCAGCACCGTTTGGACCAATAATGCCGACAATAGCACCTTTGGGAATATTAAACGAAAGATCGTTAATCAGAACTCGGCTATCAAACGATTTTGACAGATGTTCAACTTTAATTACCTTATCGCCCAGCCGCTGCGCTGTCGGGATAAATAATTCATTTGTTTCGTTGCGTTTGGCGTAATCCTGGTTGTTTAACTCTTCAAAACGGGCCATCCTTGATTTACTTTTAGTCTGGCGACCTTTTGGATTAGAACGTACCCATTCCAATTCTTTCTGGATTGAACGCATTCGTGCTTTTTCGGCTGAAGCTTCGTGTTCTAAGCGAGCTTCTTTTTGTTCCAGCCAAGATGAGTAATTGCCTTCCCATGGAATACCGTGCCCTCTGTCCAGTTCTAAGATCCAACCTGCTACATTATCGAGGAAATAACGGTCATGGGTTACAGCAACGACTGTCCCTTCATACTCTTTTAAGAAGCGTTCCAGCCACGCAACTGATTCGGCATCTAAATGGTTTGTTGGTTCGTCTAATAAGAGCATGTCTGGTTTTTCTAAGAGAAGACGGCATAGTGCGACCCGGCGTCTTTCCCCTCCGGAAAGATGTTTGATTTTTGCTTCCCAGGGGGGCAGCCTTAAGGCATCTGCTGCTCGTTCCAGTTGATTTTCTAAATTATGCCCATCAGATGTTGCGACGATAGTTTCTAATTCTTGTTGCCGTTGTGCAAGTTTGTCAAAGTCAGCGTCTGGGTCTGCATAAGCTGCATAAACTTCATCTAATTCTTTTTGAGCATTGATGACATGGGCCAAGGCTTCTTCAACTGTGTCGCGAACTGTTTTTTCTAAATCTAATTTTGGTTCTTGCGGTAGGTAGCCGATTCGTGTTCCGGAATTTGCATGTGCTTCACCTTCATATTCCTGATCAACGCCAGCCATGATTCTTAATAGAGTTGATTTCCCGGCACCATTTAAACCAAGTACACCGATTTTTGCCCCGGGGAAAAAGCTCAGCGATATATCTTTTAAGATATATCGCTTTGGTGGGACGATTTTACCAACACGATTCATGGTGTAGATAAACTGAGCCATAGTAAGCTAATCCTTTCGAAAATTGCAGACATGAAAGTTTTGGAGTCCTTTTAAACTTAAAACCTTCACAACATGGATTGATTTTGGCGTTAAGTATACATGTAAAAAAAGGTGGAACGATAGGATGAGTTGGGCTGGGAATGTTTTGTCGGTGACAGATTCTCTGAGTCTGTCACATGTAAAGGAGGATAAAACCGGACATGGCTGACGGCGGGAGACAAACCAGTTTGACTTTTGATTCTTCACTAAACGAAATTTAGATTTAATCATTAACTATGATTAGAATAACATTTTGAAAAAATAGACTTTTTTCATAGTTATTACAGATAATTAATCGTAATTGACTGATATGTCTTTAATTTGATGATTATCGAACATTATCTCTCATATAATGAATAAAATCAGCAAGTTCTTTTAGATTTTTATAAAATGTAGACAAACTACAAGAAATTTATATTTCCTGTGAAAGAGAGCAATATCATGCGCTAAACTAGTACTTAGTGGGTGATAAGAGCCAAATATTAGGCTGTTACCTCAATGCCAGCTTAGTAACACATAGGTTAAATGATCTGTTTTGTTTATCTAACCAGCTTCTAGCCTAGTTTCTATAAGGAATGTTATCCAATGAAGTTAAAGTCGATACAAGGGAAAATCGCCTTAGCCGCGGGGGTTTGTTTATTGGTTACCTCTGGGATATTAGTCAGTTACAGTTTGTTTTCTTCCTTGACAACTCAGTCGTATGTTTCTCAACAAGTCTCAATGCTAACAGAGAAGAGTACTCTTCAGGGTCTTGAGAATCTTGCTCAATTTTATGCAAGTTCGATTAGCCGTCGTTTGGAACCTGGGCTCACTGCTGCAAGGACATTAGCTGAACTGGCTTCTGCAGCGAAACAAGAAGATGCGCAACATCGTGAATCAGCGACATTAAATCGTTCGGTCTTCAATCAAATGTTGCGGCAGGTTTTAGTGGAACATCCGGACCTTAATGGGACTTATAGTGCCTGGGAGCCTAATGCATTTGATGGTCAAGATAGTAATCACCGGGTCGCTGGTGAAGGGAATAATCCAGTGACTGGGCGATTTACGCCTTACTGGACCCGTGATAATGCCGGGTCTATTAATGTTCAGGCTCTGGTTGAATATGATTCTGAACATGAGCATTCCAATGGGGTATCAAAGGGGGCTTGGTATCAAAAACCTAAAAAAACACATAAAGAATCAGTTACGGCTCCGTTGCCTTATGTTGTGCAGGGTAAAAATGTTTGGTTAGCCACTTTATCGGTTCCTATTATGGTGGATGGGCGTTTCATGGGCGTGACCGGAGCAGATTATGATCTGGATTTTGTTCAGACGCTAAGCCGTAAGGTTGCTGATGCATTATATGGCGGTAAGTCTCAGGTATCGATTGTGACGGATCAGGGACTTATTATTGCTGATAGCCATAACCCACAGCTGATTGGCAAGTCGATGAAATCGCTTTATCAGAGTCAATATGATTGGGTTCTGAAGCAGGTCAAAGCTGGTAAAGTGTCGGTATTTAATGATCCGAAAGAATCGTATCTTGAGGTTTTTGCACCAATTACATTGGGTAGCAGTGATGCTATGTGGTCAATTATTATTAAGGTGAATCGAAGTTTAGTATTAGATGATGTCGATACACTGGTCAATAATATGCGCCACAATAATCAGTCTAATATTTCCTGGCAGATTTCCATTAGCTTGATAGTGACTCTTGTAGCCATTATTTTGCTGGTTATTCTTGCCCGTAATATTGCACAACCTATTTTGCGCGCTGTTGATATGGCAAAAGCGATTGCTAAAGGTCACTTTGATGAGCGTTTGGACTATCAGGGTCATGATGAAGTAGGTCAGCTAACCCAATCCCTTAACAATATGGCGGAAGGTCTTCATGGCCAGGCGAAAATGGCTGAGCGGATTTCGAAAGGGGAGCTTAACCTGTCTGTTCAGTTGGCATCAGAAAGTGATCAGCTTGGCAATGCGTTGGAGTACATGATTAATGATTTGAATGGGATAGTCGGGGAAATTAAACAACGCTCCGAAGTGATTGGTAATAATGCCGATAGTGTTTCGTCTCTAAGTCATGATTTGGCAAGTGGGGCGACAGAATCGGCTGCTGCCGTCACTCAGATTAGTGCAACTATCACCCAAATAGCAGGTCAGATTAGTACATCGTCAGAAAATGCTGATAAAGCGAGAGTATTATCTGAAGGGGCTATGGAGTCGGCAGAGAGCGGTCATCATTTGATGGACGAATTGCAAGAAGCCATGCGGGATATTGAGAATTCTGGACAGGATATCAATGATATTATCCGGACCATCGAGTCGATTGCCGAACAAACGAATCTATTAGCATTGAATGCAGCAATTGAAGCGGCTCGGGCTGGAGAGGCTGGCAGAGGGTTTGCTGTTGTTGCTGATGAAGTTCGTCAATTGGCTGCGAGAAGTGCAGAAGCTGTTCAACAGACCTCATCGTTGATTGAAACATCGACGAAACGGACTCAACGAGGTATTGAATTGTCACATAACACGGAAGCATCCTTAAATGAAATTGTGGAAAGGATACGGCAGGTGGCAACCATTGTTGCAGAAATTGCAGCAGCAGCGAGTGAACAGGCTCAAGGAGCCGCTCAGGTGAGTGAAGGGATTAATCAGATTGATCAGGTCACTTTACAAAATAGTAATAACTCTGAGACTTGCGCGCAATCAGCGAATGAACTATCTGAGCAGTCGCAACAACTGACTGAGTTGATGAGCCAGTTTAAGTTAAAAGATAAATCGTAAATTACCCTGATGTTATTTCAGATGAATTAAAAGTGAAAGCCGCCAGTTAGGCGGCTTTATTCCAATTGTTGTTTCTACATAAAGGGATTAACGTAGCCAGTTGGTTTTGCCCAGTTCAATGAGTTCGCTACCATCGCCATTAAGAACGGCTTTCATCATATAAATACTGAAGCCTTTGGCATGTTCAAATTTTACTTTCGGAGGAAGAGCAAGTTCTTGTTTGGCTGTATGAACGGCTAATAAGTAAGGACCGTGACTATTCATCATGGTTTCAATCGCGCCTGGCAGTTCTTTTGGATCAGAGATAGAGGCGCTTTCGATTTTGGCGGCTTTGGCTATATCGGCAAAATCAGGATTGTCTAAATCGGTATGGCGTGAGTAGAAGCCATTTGCTTTCATTTCCATTGCGACAAAACCTAGAGAGTTGTTGTCAAAAACAACCACTTTGACAGGGAGATTAATCTGTTTTAGGGTTAGCAAATCTCCCATTAACATACTTAAACCTCCATCACCACACATCGCTATGACTTGCCGGTTTCGATCCATTCCTTGAGCACCAATGGCCTGAGCCAGTGCATTCGCCATTGACCCATGGTTAAATGAACCTAAAATGCGCCGTTTGCCATTGACTTTTACATAGCGGGCTGCCCAAACGGTTGGCGTGCCGACATCACAGGTAAATACGGCATCTTCACTTGCTTTTTCACTAAGTAAGTGGGTGAGGTATTGAGGATGAATAAATCCACGATCACTGGCATGAGCTAGTTTATCTAAGCCTTTACGGGCTTCTTTATAATGCTCGAGTGCTTTGTCCAAGAAACGATGGTCTTCACGTTCCTGAAGAAGCGGTAAAAGTTGCGTAATGGTTTCTTTGACTTGCCCGATTAATCCATAGTCGATCTGTGTATGAGCACCAAGCGCACCAGATTTAATATCAATTTGAATCACTGTTGCATCATCAGGATAAAACTCACGGTAAGGGAATGAGCTACCCAGAATAACCAAGGTTGTTGCATTTTCCATGGCGTGATAGCCGGATGAAAAGCCGATGAGTCCAGTCATTCCTACATCATAAGGGTTATCATATTCGACGAATTCTTTCCCGCGCATTGCGTGAACAATCGGAGCTTTTAATGTTTGGGCTAATTGAATCACTTCATCATGAGCACCTTTGCATCCGGCACCACATAATAGGGTTGTTCGCTGTGACTGATTCAGCATACTGGCAATATTTTCCAGTTCGTCTGCTGGCGGGACAATGATCGGATGTTTTGGTGTTTTCCATTTTACTTTAGCCGATTCTGGAATAGGTTTTAATGCAATATCGCCGGGGAGCACAATGACCGCGACATCTTGCTCCAGGATGGCTTTGCGCATTGCAATTTCGAGGACATAAGGCATTTGTTCAGGGTTACTGATGAGCTCACAATAGACGCTACATTCTTTAAATAACTCTTGGGGATGTGTTTCCTGAAAATAATTTGCCCCTATTTCATGAGAGGGGATATGACTGGCGATTGCCAAGGTTGGAACATGGCTTCGATGGCAGTCAAACAAGCCATTGATCAGGTGCATGTTGCCTGGTCCGCATGAGCCGGCACAAACAACAAGTTCATCACTGAGCTGACCTTCTGCACCGGTTGCAAATGCGGCGACTTCTTCATGTCGGGTTGGCATCCACTCTACTTCTTTGCGGCGTTGTAGGCTGTCACTCAACCCATTTAATGAATCGCCAGTTACCCCCCAAATCCGTTTGATCCCAGCTTGGGTCAGTACCTCAGCAATGTAGTCGGCAATACTTTGTTTTTTCATAAAATCTCCTTTGTAGACTTATCGTAGTTATCTGTAAACCCGGTAGATACAATAGGATCAAATAGTTGATGTGATTTGTTTCTCGAAAAATTGGCACAACTGTAATTTCGTGACTAAGCTATAACGTTATCAGGAGTATAAACATAAGTATTGAAGGATACTTGAAGTTGTATGGATACAAAGCATCCGACAGAGCTCTACAAGAAAATTCAAATCGTGACTGGATTTCTGGTGTTAAGTTGTAACTACTTACCTATCGACATTTACAAACTAAAAAAGAGCAAACACCAATGGAGATATTCGACTCATCAGGTATCTTGAAAATTGTGTCGAGGCCATCGTTGCATTGGCTGGCTGAGAGCCTAAAGAAGGCAGTCAAAGTCAGAAATGGCACTAAACCAGTATGTGGTGTTTGTTGGCTATGATAATTGTTAATTTTGTATAATACAAGATGTTATGAATTTTGAAATATTTTTGCAGTAGATGTTATGTATATGTGTTTGGTTGGTATGTGTGGATAATTTATGTATATCTTTTGAATGTATTTAGAGAAGAAGTATTGATGATGGTTAATGAAGTATTTTGGGGAAGGTGTTTATCGAGTAAATAATAAGTTTGATTGTGTGAGATATTTACGCTTTATAGTATGCGTTATAACTGTTTTTTAATTGGATGGATAGCGTTGAAGATAGTCAAATATATAGATTTATTATTATTCACAGGGATTTTAACCTGATTAAAATTATTTTTTTTATCAAAAATGTGATGGAAAGTCGGTTGTGATTATTTGATGTAATTGTCAAAATCTGTAATGGCATAATATTACTTTAAATCATATTTTTTTATGTGTAGGATGGCTGTTTATTGTAAAAACAGCATTTTTTGAGTTATTTAGCGATATGAAGCTGTAGACGCTTGATAGGGATATTGAGTGCTAAATAACCGTTGATTCAGCCAGGAACAGAAATACCTGCTTTCTGGTGACGTGGGTATACGTTGCTTCTGAGGGCCAGTCTCAGGGGCGGTAGCGTACCGATTGATTATATGAGCTCTAAATATGGGTCATTATTTGAACCAACGATCATCTTTCGATTAAAAATACATCGTATTAGATTTATTACTATATAACTGACTGATTACATTTATATAAATAGAATATCTAGACAGTAAGTATTATTAATAGTTATTTCGCGGTTGCGAAATAGTAATTTTGGTGTTTCTCTAGGGATATTAGAAACGAATGTTCGCTGCTTTTAATGATACAGCAAAACTTATTCCACATTGTTTTGTTGGCCTTCGGGGTTTTATTTTTTTCTTCCTTTTCCTTGCATCTGGTTCATTAAGTGCAACACCGTGGCTTGCTCCTGATGATGCTTATTTACGTTCAGACCTCCAAGTTTTAGCTGATGCTGGGCTGATTCATACGCCAATTAGCACCTATCCCATACGATGGTCACGGATCGATGGTGATCTGCAAAATATTGACGTTAGCCAACTCCCCCTTTCCCTCCAACAATCTTATGCTCATGTGACTTATGCACTGCAGAGTGCATTAATGGATCGCGGAAATAAGCGATTCAAAGTTGCTTATTCTAAATCTCCCCGAAACGATTCAAGTTTTGCTGCCACTATGACTCAAAAATGGCAGGGTCAATCCAGTTATGAAATGACTGGATCTAGTTATGCTTTTCGTGTTGCGGCTAATTACCAACGTTCACCTGATAAATTTGGCCATGAAAAGAATGATTACTCTCTGGACGATTCTTACTTAGCATTGACTGCTGGTAATTTAAGTTTATCAGCCGGGACGATTCAACGGTGGTGGGGACCTACCTGGGTTTATAACCTGGCTTGGGGTCATACAAGACAGACAATTCCTGGATTAGATTTAGCTTATGACGCCTATAGCTGGCCTGTGATTGGAAGTTGGCATATTGAGAGTTTTATTGGTAGCGATAAAACGATGAATAGCAATCGTAAGCAATGGTCTAGCCGGTTAGAGTTTAGCCCAGCAAGCTGGCTGACTATTGGTTTAGGATATCAAAAATGGTTTAAAAAGTCTGGTGTGATGGGATATGTTACCGGAACCTATCAAAGTTTGAGTCGTCAACAGGAGCAATATAACGGTGATATCCGTTTAAGTTTACCTGATTTTGAATTGGGGTCATCTACGGTGACACAAAGCATTTACGGCCAAGTAGCAAGTTTAGTTAATGACCGAAGTTTTGGTTCAGCGGTATTAGGCTGGCAAAGCCAATTTAATATTGCGAATCAGTATTTGCGGCTTATTGCTGAAGTCAAGCACTTGACAACAGATGCAAAACAGCAATGGCAGAGTGGTTTGTCAAATCGCGCTGTAATGGCGGCTCTTCACCATAATCTGGCTATTAATAATAGTGATGTAGGCCAGGCTAAAACAGTCAAAGTTTTGTGGGTTACCCCCAGTGATTGGGAGTTAACTCTACAAGGGCAACGTTATGATGATGCAGTTAATCAAACAAAAAATAAACTGACTGGATCAATTAATCTGCCAATAGCGAATAGTCGTTTAATTCTGGGGTCAGATTATCAACCTGATGCAACGGGCGGTGAAGACCAGTGGAATTATTGGGGTGTGTGGGATCTTCGTTTCTAATTAATTGGCCTTTGGTCTGGATGTTGGATTGATTGAATGAAAAAACAATGCATAAGAATGGTCATATTGTTGTCGGCCTTGATCAGTTCCGTTAGTTTTGCCGCTAATTTTTCTGCCCAGCAAATTGCTGAATTTAAGCAGTTGCCCAGAGCTCAGCAAGAAGCGTTGGCAAAGCAATATGGTGTGAATCTTTCTGATTTAGTAGGGGCTTCAAGTTCCAGTAACAATAAACAGATGCTAAATCAGCAAACAATAACACCAAGACAATTTGGTCAAAATAGCAACAATAATCAATTGAATAATCAAAAAGAAGAGGTTCAGGAAGACAAGCAAGTCAATCCGAACAAGCCTGTTGATTTTGGTTATGATCTCTTTGCTGGCCAACCTTCCAGTTACACGCCGGTTGATGACTTACCTGTTCCCAATAACTATTTGATTGCTCCAGGTGATGAAATTGATATTCAGTTATTTGGTAGTCAGAATAAAAGTTATGAATTAGATGTGACCCGCGATGGGAGTATTCAATTTCCGCAACTAGGTCCGATTCATGTTGCGGGGCAAACATTTAGTGAATTAAAGAATAATCTAACCAATCGGATTAAAAAGCAGATTCTGGGGGTGGATGTATCTATTTCATTGGGTTCCCTTAGAACTATGCAGGTGTATGTTACTGGGGATGTATATCGACCTGGAGCATATAATATTCCAAGCTTAGCAACAGTGACACAATCGTTAATTGCTGCTGGCGGGTTTTTAAAGAGTGGTTCACTTCGTAATATCATTGTTAGGCGACATAATCAGATTATTGACCGTTTGGATCTATATAATTTGTTATTACGTGGAGAAACAAAACATGATATCCGTTTAGAGTCTGGGGATACTGTCTTTGTTGGTGCAAAAGGCTCAAGTGTAACTATAGAAGGGCAGGTTCGTCGACCTGCTGTTTATGAGATTATAGCTGGAGAAACACTAGGGACTCTGCTTAAAGATGCTGGTGGTAGTAAAGCTGATGCTTATCTGCAACAGGTCGAAGTAAAAAGGTACCAGACTGACGGGGTTCATATTATTACGGTTGATCTCAGTAAAGCCCGTGGTCGTAATTTGGAATTAAAAGATGGTGATCGTGTCCGATTTCAGAAAGTTAGCGATCAATTGCAAGATGCTGTGATTGTCAGAGGTGCTGTATCACGACAAGGGGCATATGCTTATCATTCAGGTATGAAAATATCTGATTTGTTTCGGAGTGAACAAGATGATTTGATGCCAGATACTGATCAAAATTACGCATTAGTTGTACGCGAAACTGATGCGGAGCACCATATTAAAGTTTTGCAGTTTAATTTGGGAAAAGCGATTCGTCATCCAGATAGTCAGCAAAATTTAGTGTTACGAGATAATGATCAGATATTTGTCTTTTCAAATGATTTAAACAGTCAAGATTGGGGTGAACCGAAACATAAATATGAGCATAAATATGAAGTTACTAATTTGGATCAGAAAGTAGATGCTCAAAGTAATCAAAAAAAATTGATTGCAGCAACTAAGGATGATTCAAACACATCATTTGTTTCATCTAAGTCAGGGCAAAGTCTCTCTTCTGGACAAAAAATCGATCCCAGTACCGGGGTACAGATTGTCCATAATCAACAATCTGTTTCCAATTTATTTCACCAGATGAATAGCATAAGTACCCAAGCTGGTCCAGATTCCCGACAGACTTTATTAAAACCATTATTAGAACGCCTTCGTCAACAGGCTGTTAATGGACAATCAGTTTTAATTTATGAAATTACTGGGTCTGTTAAATTTCCCGGAGCCTATCCTTTGGTGCAAGGAGCTACACTGACAGATGCGATCCAGGCTGCAGGAGGGTTATTAGAATCTGCGGCTAAAGATCAGGCTGAATTAACTCGGGCAATTGTCATGCCGGGAAAGGTTTCTCTTAAACATCAACGCTTTGATTTAGCTATTATCTTGGCAGGAAAGTCTCCTGATTTTATTTTGGAATCAAAAGACCGTATAGAGATTCAACGAAAAACGAATTGGGATGTTGATAATACGGTAGAAATTCAAGGAGAAGTACGCCATCCAGGAACCTATACTATAGGGAAAGGTGAAAATATTGCTGATTTAGTTGCTCGTGCCGGGGGATTAACTAAATATGCCTATCCTCAAGGAGCTGTTTTTAGTCGTAAGGTATTGCGACTTCAAGAAAAACAACGCATGAAGATGATGGCAGATAGCTTAAAGCAGGAAATAGCTTCATTAGCATTGCGTAGACAGTCGAGTTCAGCTTCTTATACCACTTCACCTACTGATGCCTTAAAAGTTGTTAATGATCTGACAACAATTCCCGCTATTGGTCGTTTAGTTATTAGTTTACCGAAAATATTACGTGGTTATGACCATGCAGATGTGATGCTTGAAGATGGAGATAAACTTTATATTCCACCTAAACGAAATTCAATTTCTGTAATGGGTCAGGTTCAATTAGCAAGTAATTTCACTTTTGACCCTTCTAAAACAGTTGAACAATATATCAATATGGCTGGGGGAGTGAAAAAACAAGCTGATTCAGATCGCATTTATGTAATACGTGCTAATGGCGCAGTTTTCCTTCCTAATCAATCATCTTGGTTTATGAGAAGTTCTGAACCACTAGCCCAAGGCGACACAATTATTGTACCAATTGATACGGATTACCTTGATGGTCTGAGTACATTTAGTACAGCAACTCGGATTATGTATCAAATAGGTGTTGCATGGAATGCAATTAAATAATAGTAACTGAGCCTGATTGTAGTAAATTATGATCAGTTTTAAATAATATAAGGTATGTATTTTACAATGAGCCATCATTTTTATGAATAATACAATTAATCAACAGCACTCACAAAATCCACCATCTCTTATATATACAGCGCCTCAAGCTGCAGATGATGAAATTGATTTAAGAGAGCTCTTTATTATCATATGGCAAGGTAAATGGCTTATCCTTTTTACAGCAATTATTTTTGGTACAATAGGAGGAGTATATGCTTTCTTACAGCCTAATATATATCAATCCAATGTATTATTGGCTCCTGCATCGGTTGATTCTAGCTCAAGATTAACCTCCATGGCTAGCCAGTTAGGGGGATTAGCTTCACTAGCAGGGATTAATGTGGGGAGTGGTGGCGATACTGAAAAAGTTGATTATGCTTTGCAGGTTTTAGAGTCGCGTCGGTTTATTGGTGATTTTATTACTAATCATCGATTATTGGTTCCCTTAATGGCTACTAGAGGTTGGGATAGAAAATCTAGAAAACTAATATACAAGAAAAATATTTATAATATAAATAATAAAAAATGGCTAGTTAGTGATGGGAAAAATATTACGCCAACGTTATTACAATCAATTCACTATTTTAAGAAACACATATTAAATCAAAATATTGATAAGAAAAATAACACAGTTAATTTAACTGTTGATTTTTATTCACCAATAATTGCTCGAAAATGGGCGAAATGGTTGGTTGATGATTTGAATAATGAGATCCGTCAACAGGATATGTTAGATGCTCAAAATAGTATTAACTATTTAAATCAACAAATAAAAAAAACGAGTTTAGCTGATACTCGTTCAATGTTGTATCAACTAATTGAACAACAAACTAAAACTCTAATGCTAACTAAAGTTCGTAAAGAGTATGTTTTTAAGACTATTGATCCCGCGGTTATTGCTGAAAATCCTATTAAGCCTAAGCGTAAATTGATTGTTATTGTTGCGTCTATATTGGGTATATTTATTGCTATATTTTGGGTTTTTATCAGAAAACTTATACAAAAAAGATGACCAATAGAGTTATATTAGTTCCAGCTGAAGTTGAGTTTATGATTGAAGAAAGTGAGACAATTTTAGATATTGCGTTATGACAGCATATTTCTTTAAATTACAGTTGCGAGAAATAGTTGTGGGGCTCGTGTTGTAAGTAATGCGGTCGAGATGGGTGTTTTAACTTGTGATTATTATCATTCGACTAATTTAGTGTCGTATGCAAATTATTTTCCGAGATTAATCTTCATTGAAGAAGGGATTGTTCTTTGCAAAGATTCTGATTATCAATTGATTCATTAGCATCGATTGAAGGTGTAATGACTAATTCCTTCAAATAAAAAGTTAGATTTTCTGCACGGACAATATATTGATTTATCATTTTATGGGGTGAAACGGAGTTATTCAATCGCGTTTCTATATTGATGATTGATCTAAATGATTAAAAAATCACAAATAGTCTAATGAATGAGTAGTTATTTACCTAAATTCATCAGAATCTTTTAATGTGGGTTAATAAACCAAAATGTACATTTTTATCAGAGAGTATGATGGCTGGTGGTACATTATTTTTTTGGCAACAGGAATAAGTTTTGCTCTGATGAAAGCAATGATTAGGTAGTTGCTTTGACAATATTATGCTGGAGAGATTCATTATTCTGGGGTAATTGCTATCTAGATGAATTTTATGATGAGTTACCGTTGCAGAGAATGGTGCAGTATGTCAATTTTCATTTTTGTCCTGTGTTTCTCCGTGTTTCTGATTCAAGGTGGGGAGATAGCCTTTATGTCCAGAATATCGCAGTTTCTCAGCGATACAATTTTTTAGATTGCTATGTCGATGCCTGAGGTTCTTCTGGAATAATCGAAGATGTGCGGGTGTTGTTGAAATATAGTTTAGAAGGAAAAAATTTTTTCAGATGCATTTGTAGCATTGAGTAATTAATAACGAACAGGAGTCTCTATGAAGGCAGTTATTTTGGCTGGCGGTTTAGGTACGCGTCTAAGTGAAGAGACGGTGATAAAGCCGAAACCAATGGTCGAAATTGGTGGTAAACCTATTCTTTGGCATATTATGAAGATTTATTCTCATCACGGCGTTAATGATTTTATCATCTGTTGTGGTTATAAAAGTTATGTAATTAAAGAATATTTCGCTAACTATTTTATGCACATGTCTGATATTACCTTTGATATGACTCAAAATGAGATGCATGTTCACCATAAGCGAGCAGAGCCTTGGAAGGTTACATTAGTTGACACTGGAGAACATTCAATGACTGGTGGGCGTTTGCGCCGTGTTCGGGAGTATTTAGACGGGGAAGACGCATTTTTCTTCACGTATGGTGATGGTGTTGCAGACGTAAATATCACTAAAACCCTCGAATTTCACCAAGGCCATGGCAAATTGGCTACTTTAACAGCATGTTATCCTCCTGGCCGATTTGGAGCATTGAAAATTGAACGAGATTGTGTCCTTTCTTTTCAAGAAAAACCGAGAGGCGATGGAGGGATAATCAACGGTGGCTTTTTTGTATTGTCCCCAAAAGTGATTGATCTGATCGAAGATGATCAAACGATCTGGGAGCAGCAACCGCTGAACCAATTGGCTGCTGATCATCAGTTGATGGCTTATCCGCATGAAGGCTTCTGGCAACCGATGGATACATTGCGGGATAAGATGCAGTTGGAAAAAATGTGGAAGCATAATCAAGCCCCATGGAAAGTATGGAAATAATGATGCTAAATCGATCATTCTGGCAAGATAAAAAAGTATTCGTGACCGGACATACTGGATTTAAAGGTGGCTGGATAACCCTTTGGTTGTCTTCTATGGGGGCAAAGGTCAAAGGTTTTGCTCTGGATGCGCCAACAATACCCAGTTTTTTTGAGGTCGTGGATGTAGCTGACTTATGCTTTGAGCACCAGATAGGTGATATTCGGGATTACCAATTACTCTATGACTCAATGAAATCTTTTCAGCCTGATGTGGTTATTCATATGGCTGCACAGCCTCTAGTCAGATATTCCTATGAAAATCCGATCGAGACATATCAAAGTAATGTTATGGGAACGGCACATGTGCTGGATGCTATCAGGCGGATTGATTCGGTACGCTCGGTTATTTGTGTGACTAGTGATAAATGCTACGATAATCGGGAATGGATCTGGGGATATCGAGAATCGGATCCCATGGGGGGGTATGATCCTTATTCAAATAGCAAAGGCTGTAGTGAGTTGATTGTTAGTGCATATAGAAACTCTTACTTTAATGCAGAAAAATATCAGCAGCATGGGGTTGCAGTGGCATCGGTTCGTGCGGGTAATGTAATTGGTGGCGGGGACTGGGCACTGGATCGCCTGATACCAGATACCTTAAGAGCTTTTGAAATGGGACAGAATGTTGAAATTCGTAGTCCATATGCTATACGCCCGTGGCAACATGTACTGGAACCCCTATCCGGATATTTAATGTTGGCAGAACAACTCTATCTAATCGGTCCCGAATTTAATGGTGGCTGGAATTTTGGTCCTAATAGTTCAGACGCAAAACCTGTTCAGTATATTGTTGAAAACCTAGCTGATTTATGGGGACAAGGCGCATCCTGGCTGGTTGAAAAAGGTGAGCACCTTCACGAAGCACACTATTTGAAACTGGATTGTTCTAAAGCTACTCAAATTTTAGGATGGCATCCTCGTTGGTGTTTGGAACGTACACTTAAAAGTATTGTAAAATGGCATCAAGCTTGGATGTCAGGTAATGACATGAAAGACTATAGCCTGAATGAAATAAAAGCCTATACAAAGATCAAGGACTATTAATGACAGAGCAAGAATTACGTACCCAGATTGCTGAGTTAGTCGGTCAATATGCCCAGCAGAAATATCAGCCAAAGGCATTTCAACCAGGAACTGATGTAGTTCCACCATCAGGTAAAGTGCTCGATAAGAGTGAGTTACAATTTATGGTTGAAGCTTCTCTAGATGGTTGGTTAACTACGGGGCGGTTTAATCATTTATTTGAACAAAAACTGGGTGAATTTTTAGGTATTCGGCATGTATTGACAACTACATCTGGTTCATCGGCTAACTTGCTGGCACTGACGGCACTGACCTCCCCTAAATTGAAAGAACGTGCGCTTAAGCCTGGGGATGAGGTCATCACTGTTGCCGCCGGCTTTCCAACAACAGTTAACCCCATAATTCAAAATGAACTAGTGCCAGTCTTTGTAGATGTTAATATTCCAACCTACAATGTCGACGCAAGCTTAATTGAAGCAGCTGTGTCTGATAAAACAAAAGCAATCATGATCGCCCATACTTTAGGAAATTCATTTAATTTAACTGAAGTTAAACGAATTGCTGAGAAATATAAGTTATGGCTAGTAGAAGATTGCTGTGATGCACTAGGCACTCGTTATAACGATAAGTTAGTAGGGACGTTCGGGGATATTGCTACGGTTAGTTTTTACCCAGCTCACCACATTACAATGGGGGAAGGGGGAGCAGTTTTTACCAAATCAGCTAAATTAAAAACATTATTAGAGTCATTTCGTGATTGGGGACGAGATTGTTATTGTGAACCGGGGTGTGATAATACTTGTGGGAAACGTTTTTGCCAACAGCTAGGTTCTCTACCTTTCGGTTACGATCATAAGTATACCTATTCACATCTTGGTTATAATTTAAAAATTACTGATATGCAGGCTGCGTGCGGTGTTGCACAGCTCGATAAACTTCCAAGTTTTATTGAAACACGTAAAGTTAACTTTGATTATCTTAAAAAAGGGCTACAGAGTTGTTCTGAATTTATTGAATTACCAGAAGCGACTGAGAACTCTGATCCCTCATGGTTTGGTTTCCCCATTACACTAAAAGAAACAGCTGGTGTGACTCGTGTACAGCTTATTCAATTTTTAGATGACGCTAAAGTTGGGACACGTTTACTTTTTGCAGGTAATCTAACACGACAGCCTTATTTTTCAGATGTCAATTACCGTGTAGTTGGAGAATTAACCAACACCGACAGGATTATGAATCAGACCTTTTGGATTGGCATCTATCCTGGACTTAACCATAATCAGCTAGATTATGTGATCGAAAAATTTGAAGAATTTTTTGGGTTAAATTTTTAGTATGTCAACAATTGTTATAAGTGGGGCAACAGGTTTTCTCGGTAGTCATTTGGCCCATTTTTTTATCGCTAGAGGTGAGACCGTTTATGGCGTCAAAAGACGCCATTCTTCATTGGATAAGCTTGAAGGTATATCAGATACAATTCATTTTATTAATGTAGATGGAGATGACTGGCTAGAGCAAATGTGCCAAGTTGCACCAGATACAATAATTCATACAGCTTGTAGCTATGGGCGAAATAGTGAATCTTTAAGTGATTTATTACAAACAAATATCATATTTTCAGCTAAATTGCTTGAAGCGGCGATAGAATCTCAAGCGACTTGTTTTATTAATGCCGATTCTGCATTAAATCCTTCGGTTAGTTCTTATGCTTTAAGTAAATATCAATTTAAGCAGTGGGGAGAACGCTTTCAGGATAAAATCCAATTTATTAATCTGCGAATCGAACATATGTATGGTGCAGGTGATGATGATCATAAATTTGTAAAATGGTTAATAAATCAAATTATAGATGGTGTTAGCTCTGTATCATTAACGAGTGGTGTTCAACAGCGAGATTTTATTTATATTGATGATGTTGTCTCGGCATTTGATACAGTAATACAGCATAAAAATCAATTTCCAAACTATATAGAAATAGATATAGCTAGCGGCGAACTTATTGCGGTTAAAGATTTTATTAATCAAATATTATCAGTTTATAATGTAATGTATGGACCTTCAGATACAGTTTTGGATTTTGGAAAAATTGCTTATCGAGAAAATGAATTAATGACTCCAGACGTTGATGGTAGTTATATAAAAAAATTGGGCTGGAAGGCTAAAATTAATTATAAAGAAGGCATTAAAAAATTATTAAAGGATTTAAGATGAAATATCTAATCACAGGTGGATGCGGCTTTTTAGGTTCAAATATAGCATCTAGATTACTAATTAAAGGTGAAGATGTTGTAGTATTTGATAGTCTATATCGTTTGGGTAGTCATCAAAATTTAGAATGGCTTAAAACAATTGGTGATTTTCAATTTATTCATGCTGATATTCGTAATGTTAATGATGTTGAACGTACAATTAAATCTATTAAACCGGATGTAATTTATCATTTGGCTGGTCAAGTTGCTATGACTACATCAATAGCTGATCCGAGAATGGATTTTGAAATTAATGCAATGGGAAGCTTTAATTTACTAAATGCTGTTCGCCAATTTTCTCCAGATAGCACGATTGTTTATTCATCTACTAATAAAGTATATGGTGATTTAGAGCAGTTTACTTATGAAGAGACTGAAAGTCGATATCAATGTATTGAAAAACCGGATGGTTTTGATGAATCAGTAAATTTAGATTTTCATTCGCCATATGGCACATCAAAAGGGTCTGCTGATCAATATATGTTGGATTTTCATCGCATTTATGGGTTAAAAACAGTTGTGTTTAGACATTCCTCTATGTTTGGTGGCCGTCAGTTTGCCACCTATGATCAGGGATGGGTAGGCTGGTTTGTTCAAAAAGCTATCGATATCAAAAAAGGAAGAAATAAAGAGTCTTTTACTATTTCAGGAAATGGGAAACAGGTAAGAGATTTATTATATGCTAGTGATTGTGTTGATCTATATTTAATGGCTAGTAAGAAAATTGAAAAAACAAAAGGCCAGGTATTTAATATTGGTGGAGGAATTAATAACTCCTCATCGTTATTAGAATTATTTAGCTTTCTGGAACAAGAATTAGATATTAATATGATATACCGAAAACTTCCTCCAAGAGAGTGTGATCAACGTGTCTTTGTGGCTGATTGTTCAAAAGCAAGAACAGTAATTGGTTGGTCATCAAAAGTAGATAAAATACAAGGTATTAAAAATATGATCGAATGGGTTTCTCAAAGTTGAAGACAACTGAAATAAAACAAAGATTTATTAAACTTTTTAGTGTTAATCTTCTGGTGAAAGGAGTTAATTTTTTACTTCTTCCTATTTACTTAAATCTAATGTCTCCAGAAGAATTTGGTAATTATAGCTACATTATCTCCATCATAGGAATGATGGCACTTGTATTCGGTGTGGGACAGCATGCAACTTTAAATCGATTTTATCATAGTAGTGAATATACAAAAGATGCATTAATAGAAAATGTTCATTTAATAGTATTTACATCTTTTATATTCTTTGGTGTATGTATAATATTTTTTAAGAGTTATTTTATAAAGTTTTTCTTAAAGCATTCTATTAATGATATTGTCTTTTATAGTATGCTGGCTTTGGCAATGTTAACCGCTCTAAATCAGTTGCTTATGACATTTTTGTTTCAATCTGAAAATGTTAAAATGGTGCAGAGAAAATGTATAGTTGAAATCTTTGTTTTTAATATATTTTCATTATCTCTTTTATATTTTGTACCCTTACCGAAAGATGAATTAAGAATTTTAGCAACAGCTATTAGTTATATAATAATCCTTATTTTTTATTATCGATGTTTTTTTAAAAAAACTAATTTTAAATTTGATAACTATTCAATCGGGTTTTATAAAAGAGGTATTATAAATGGTTTTCCTATAGCCATTGGCAGTTGTTCTAATTTCTTTATAACATTTGGTGACCGATTTGCAATAGAGAAAATATTAGATAAATCCTCACTTGGTGTATTTAGTTTTGCTATGGTGATTATTAGTATTTTAATGTTAGTATTTCAGTCTTTTCAAAATGTTTGGTTACCATATTTTTTTAAGGAAAAAAATCTAGATTTATCCTTTCAAAGAACCTATAAAATTACCTTAATTTTCTTTGGGGTATCGGTAATAATGGGAATAGGTTTTTATGGATTAGTCTATATTCTGGCAACATATTTCATTAATCATTTATATATAGAGTCTTTAGCTTTTTTATGGCTTCTGGTTTTTGCATCTTTTTTCCAGATAGCTGGTATGACAATGGCAGGATTTTATCAGATATATGAGAAAAACCATATCGTTGTACCTATTAATATATTAGCAGGCGGTATTAATATAATTATGAATTTCTATTTCATAAAACAATATGGAATTCTAGGAGCTGCACTTTCTACAGCTCTTATATCCGTTATGCTTTTTATAGTACATTTTTACCTTGTACATTTTTATAGAAACAAAGGAAATTATGGTGAGTATTTCACAAAATATAAAACATAATGAAATAATCGATAAAATTAAAAAGATTGAAGAATATATTATTAGGATGATGAAAGTATCAAATAGGTATAAGGTTTACTTTCCATATAAGACTAATTTCATTCACCCTGCTTTTGATGAATTAAAAAATAACCCTCCTATTATATATTCCAATAAAAAAAAGGCTAATTTATTACACTTAGTAATGGGGGGGAGTGAAAAGGATTTAGAAAAAAAACATATTTTAGAAATAATAGATCATGCATTCTCTATTATTGCTTCTTATGAATTTTTTAGTAGAGAACCAATTGAATATTATAATAGGCGTGAAAAAATTAAAGATTTATATCTAAATAATAATTTAAAAAAGATTATATTTATCTCTAATGGTCAAAGAGAAGTTTTTAAACATTATTTTCCACAAGAAAACATCTTAGATAAATCAATAGTGATTCCTCTTCCATGGAAGAATAATATTGCAGTTGGGCAAAAGGAAAAAACAAAAGAAATAAATTTTTTATTTATTTCTTCAAATTATTATACGAAAGGCGTAGCGATATTACTGCAAGCATGGAGTCGATTTAAATCTCTAGATAGAAGAAAAACAACGTTAACATTAGTTAGTCATGATATACCAAAAGATATAGAAACGAAATTGGATGAAAGTATTAAGTTAGTTAAGCAAGCGCCATTATCTGAAGCGGTCAAAATTAATCTTTATAAAAATGCAGATGTTGTTTTAGCATTAACTCTAACTGATGGAGTAACTGCAATTGAAGCTACCTCTTATGGGAAACCTATTATTACTTATAGAACACAGCATTCAAAAGATTTTATAGATAATGGTAATGGAATTGAAATAAATGTTCCTATCAATGTATATGATATTGACAAGTATGGAATAGTTTGGAAAACAAAAGAAGAATTTGATGAAAAGATAAAAGAGAGTGTGGAAAATGGTTTATTTGAAAAAACCATTAATGATCTCGTAGAAAATTTATCTAAATATAGTCAAGATGAAGTTTTTTTAAAAAAACAAACAGAATGTGCAATAGAAAAATATTATAAAGACTATATGGTAGAAAATAGAAACAAAAAACTATTGGAGATTTATCGTGAATATGGCTAATAAGCCTATTAAAATAGTAATTATTTCACATGCTTTGGTTATTGATGTTAACCAAAATCGTTGGAAAAAGCTTTCTCAAGATAAAAACTTTGAAGTTCATCTTTTAGTTCCAGAATGTTGGGAGACAGACTGGTTTGGAAAAGATGAAAGAAAAATATACAATTCAAAAGAAATCCACAAAAAAAATTTTCATATTTATCCGATACCAACTACAAGTATAAAAAATTGGAATAGATATTTATTTAAATCTATTGATTGTAATTTTAGAAAGATAAATCCTGACCTTATATATATTATCCATGAGGAGTCTGTCTTATTACATCAACAGATTTATCTATATAAAAAATTATTTTCTCCAGAAGCTAAGATAATTTTTTTCTCTATGAATTCAAGAGGAATCCCATATCAAAATACTGCTCATCCCATAAAGAGGTTTATTTATAAGTGGATGTGGGAAAATATCAAAAAAAATACTGATGCAGCACTCGTCCATTATCCGGGATGCTTAGATTCGTTAAGAAGTGGAGGGTATAACAAACCTATATATCTACAAACACAAGTTGGAGTAGATGAAACCCTTTTTTCACCCAGTAATGCAACAAGATGTAAATTCAGACAGAAAATAGCTTTTGAAGATATGTTTGTCATTGGATACGCCGGAAGACTTACTGTAGATAAAGGAGTTGATGATTTAGTTGCTGTTTTTATTAAACTAGCTAAAAAGTACACTAAAATAGCTTTATTATTAGTAGGTAATGGAGAGCTCAGGGAGTCTATAGAAAAAGATATTGTCGAGAATGGCCTTCAATATCGAGTTCACGTAACTGGCTTTGTAGACCAAGCTGAAGTCCCGAATTATATGAACTCTATGGATACATTTGTACTCGGTTCTAAAACTATGCCCCATTGGATGGATACATTTCCTCTAGTTACTGTACAGGCTCAAGCTACAAATGTACCAGTAATAGCATCAGATAGTGCTTCTATTCCTTGGCAGCTTGATAAAAGTGCAAAGATATATAAAGAAGGAAATAGAGATGAATTATACAGGGCTTTAGAATTATTTATTAATGATAGATTCGTTAGGGAAGAATATTCTATAAAAGGGAAAATAAGAAGTAATGAATATTTTTGTCATATAGGTATGACTGAGAGTTTTAAAAAGATTGTTGAACAAGTAATGAGTGGTGATTTTGTTTTTCACGAAAAAAATGAAAAATATATACAATGGAAAGCTTATTAGATGAAATTGAAATATAAACTTAATAGTCATTATAATATTTTGTTCGAGAGCCCTGATGATGGCTATAGTTATTTTTTTGGCTACTATGATAAGTCACCATTAAATAAGAATTGTAGCAAACTTTTAGCCCATAGAGTTTCATTTGACGGTAGAGATGTCCAAGATGGAGATATTGCCGAGGTTGGATATTTTGATTTACTGACTGGTGAATTTACAAAAATAGATGAGACATTAGCTTGGAATTGGCAGCAAGGTTCTCAGCTTCAGTGGCTACCTCCCAAATATGATGAAGAGGTTATCTATAATAGTTGTAGTGATGGTAGGTTTATTTCTATTATATATAACATTAAAAGTAAAACAAAAAAAATTATACACTGCCCTATCTATGTGATTCATCCAAATGGAAAAGAAGCTTTGGGCGTGAATTATGAGAGACATTATTGGTGCCGACCAGGGTATAATTATAAGAATATTAAAAACAAAAAATGGGATAAACCTTATCATAAAGAAGATGGAATTTATAAGATAAATTTAGAAACAGGTGACTTTTATCTAATTATAAAGACTGAAGATATAATAAATAATGCAAGGTTGCCTGAGTTTGATGTATCTAATAGCTGGCTTGAGCATATTATGTATAATCCAAGTGGTGATAGATTCATGTTTTTTCATAGATGGTCTGAGGCTGGAGTTGATCATTCGAGAGTATATACAGTAGATAATCAGGTTGGTGATAATATATTTATGTATCCAGATGTGAGATTTTATTCTCATCATTATTGGAAAGATGATAAAAAATTGTCAATCTGGACATGTCTACCTAAATCAAGTCAAAGTTCTATTACTAAAACTTCAGATAAGATAAAGAGGATTCGCTTATTAAAACTAATTATAAAACCTCTCTATAAGTCTATGAAAGTACTATTACCGAATAATCTAAAATCAAAAATATCTAATCAGTCAAAACTATTTTTATACAATGATAAAACGACTGAGTTTGAAATTATTGGAAATAATATTTTATTTGGTAATGGCCATCAGAGCTGGTTTAGAGATAAAAAAAGATTGTTAATTGATACATATCAAGATGGAAAGAATTATAGAAATCTTATGATTTTTGATTCTAAACAGAATTTATTTAAGCACATAGGAAAATTTTTTTCAGTATATAATGATTGTGGCTATAGATGTGACTTACATCCAAGGTTAAGCAGTAATGAAAAAATGGTAGTAATTGATTCAGCACATACTAATAAGAGAAAATTAATTATCATTAACATAGATAAAAACTAAATATTGTAATTGTGTTTTTATTTATTATTAAGTGAATAGCTGTATAAGAATGTATCAGATTTTTTTAGGATGTCGGAACTTTATTTTTAAATTAAATCAATACGCATTATCATATTGGATAATAACTAATATAGTATATAACTTAAACATTTTAATTTTAAAATTGAATTTTACTTCATAGAAGACCCTTATTTAAGTAGGTTTAAATGTTAGATTTTAAATTAAATTGGACGCTAGTGTATAAGTTGAGGGGATAATGAAGATAGCTTTAATACATTCTCATCTAAATAATCGGGGTGGCTCTCAAAGATATGTTATTGAAATTGCTAATAATTTAAAGATGCTAGGAATAGATGTGGATATTTTTTGTTATGAGTATAATAAAGATCTATGTTATCCCGAACTAACTTCAAAATTAAATATAAAAAAAATATATTCTCGAACTGATAATTTAAGTAAAGAAAATAAGGTTAGAAAAAAATTCTTTTTAAAGGAATATGCAAAATCAATTTACAAACATAAGATAGTCAAAAGGTTAGTTAATTCCTTAGGCATTGATTACCTATTATCTTTGTACTCCACTAATAAAAGTGCAAAAAAAGTTGCTAATCTAATAATAGAGAATAATACTAAATATGATTTAATTTTTACTCATGAAGAACCTTTGTCTGTATATGCTGCCATAAAGTATAAAAAAACTAAAAATATTCCAATCTATTGGTTTTGCTATGATTCTATAGAAAAGTGGTTCCTAGAATGGAAATCAGAACATCATCGTTCTTTTCTACGTAGATTCATTCTTAAAGATATTTATTTTAGATATGATAGATACCTAGTAAATAAATTTATAGACAAGTCAGCTGTACTAGACAATAATATGTCAAAAAGATATCTACGACTATATGGTCAAACTCCATTGATCAGAAGAGGAGGAATTCCTCAGGATGTTATTAGCTATAATAGAAAAAATATAATTAGAGAAAAGTTTAATTTACCAGATGATGTTGTTGTCATTTTTCTATTAACTAGATTTGTGAATTATAGAAGGGTTCATGATATTTTGGACGTATATATGAGATTGAATGCTAACGTTCAAGATAGAGTTTTTATTTATATAAATTCACCTATAACTGACGATCAATATTATCAATGGTGTATTAGGAATTATAAAGAAGTTTTAAAGAATAAAAATATTGAATTAGACTTAAAATTTCCTGAGAATGACAGAGAAATGTATGATATGTATTTATCTTCAGATATTTTTATTTTTCCAAATGATAACCAGACTTGGGGTCATGCCCCGCTAGAAGCTATGGGGTGTGGTGTGGCTGCATTAGTTTCAACTGGATGTGGAATAAGCGAGGTTGTTAGAAATATTAGTCCTGGGACAGTTTTTGAAGTAGGTAATATTTTACAGTTAACTGATATAGTAGAGAATATGGTCATAGATGAATCATATAAGATAATATCTAGAAATCAAAAAGAATATGTCAGAAACAATTTAACTTGGGAAATTATTTGTAAAAAATATATATGTGATTTCAATGAAATTCTAGGAAATAAACATGTGTAGTATATATGGTGGATTAGGGATAAACTACAAAAAAATTGCTAGTATTTTCTCATGCGAACTGCGTCGTAGAGGTCCTGATGGTAGTGGTGCTTATTATGATGATATTAAAAATTTAGTATTAGGGCATACGCGGCTTTCTATCATTGACCTTTCTGATTCTGCTGATCAGCCAATGAGTGATGAGAGTGGCAATTATGTGATTGTTTTTAATGGAGAGGTGTACAATTATCAAGAACTAAAACAGCAACTCATCCTTTTAGGATATAATTTCCGCACCAGCTCGGATACTGAAGTTGTACTCAAAAGTTATATGCAGTGGGGGGAGGAATGTGTAAACTATTTCAGGGGCATGTTTGCTTTTTGTATTTATGATCTGCATAAAGATGATCTTTTTTTAGCAAGGGATAGATTTGGTATTAAACCACTGATTTATACTTTTTTAGAAGGGCAGTTTGTTTTTAGTTCTGAATTAAAACCTTTTTTGAAGTCGAATATTATTTCTAGAAAACTTTCATTAGAAGCTCTTAATGAATATTTTCTATATGGTTCGGTTAAACAACCTAATACGATTTTAGATGGTGTGTACCATCTTATGCCTGGCCATTACATGAGAGTTAAATTTGATAAGAGCTGCGAAATTACCCATTATTATGACTATGTAAAAGAATCAGCTAAACAGCCTAAAATTGAAAGCTATCAAGAAGCAATAATAAGAGTCCGCGAAGAGCTGGAAACGGCAACTAAATATCATATGGTAGCGGATGTAGAGGTGGGAGCATTTCTTAGCGGGGGAGTAGATTCTACTGCAGTTGTAGCCATGATGAAGCATTATAGCAGTAAGAATATAAATACTTTTAGTGTAGGTTTCAAAAGTAAAACGGTTATTGAAGATGAAACTAATATAGCTTCAAGATCTGCAAAACTACTTGGATGCAATCATCATAATATACTGATAGATGATGCGTATATAAAAAATATTTTTGACGATTTTATTGCTAGTATTGATCAGCCAAGTATTGACGGTATAAATACATATATAGTTAGTTTTGAAACTGCTAAGGAACTTAAAGTAGCTTTGAGTGGTCTAGGGGGAGATGAAATTTTTGCGGGGTATTCTCATTTTAAAACCATTAGTAATTACTCACAGCAAAAGGAAGGAATACTCTCCTTTTTGGGTAAAAAATTGGAACATTTACGCCCAAATAGATTTACCCAAAAATATGGTTTTGTGGGAGTTGATGAAGAGGTTTCTTTAGAAAAACAACGCATTATTCATAAAAACTTGAATGCTATTTTGCAACAACATTTACCTATGAGTCATTATCCAATATTTCCTGGACTTTCGTCTCTCCAAAGGATCAGTAAAGCTGAGATAGATAGATATATGCTAAATACCCTGCTTAGGGATAGTGATGTTATGAGTATGGCCCATTCTTTGGAACTCCGACCTGTATTGCTTGATCATAAATTAGTGGAGCTTGCTTTTAGCCTGAGTGATAGCTTTAAGGTGCGAAATGGGATGTTTAAATCTATTTTTGTCGATAGTGTAAAAGATATTATACCTGCCGAGGTATGGCAGAGGAAAAAAACAGGTTTTGAGATGCCATATGCTAGCTGGATGAATGGAGCATTAAATAGTCATTTCAAAGAAGCTATTAGTAATGAATCATCATTAAGATTTTTTTCACCAGATTATTTAACGGATTTAAAAATTCGAATAGCAGCAAAAAGATTAAATAGAAATGATTGGGGCGTTTTTGTATTTTTATGTTGGATTAAAAAATTTCCTATAGAGATTAATGTATGAAACGCCTAGAGGAAAAAAATGTCAAGATTCAAGAAAATAGTCTTAATGTATTACATTTAATCTCCGGAGATTTAAATGGTGGTGCTGCGAGGGGCGCTTATTGGCTTCATCAAGCACTCAGGGATCTTGGCGTAAACTCTTTTGTACTAACTACGAGTAATTCAATTCCTAATGATAACTCTGTTTGTAGTATTTCAAACACTAAGTTTGGTAAGCTTAAATCTTTATTAAGAAGGTATCTTGATAAAGCTATTATGTTTCTGTATAGAAAAAGAAGTGGGAATATATTTAGCTGTGGTGTTGTTGGTTTTGATTTTACAAAGCATGAGTTATATAAGAAAGCAGATATTATTCATTTACATTGGGTTAATGATGGGTTTTTAAATTCTAAAGTTATAAAAAAAATAAATAAACCTATCGTTTGGACGTTGCGAGATATGTGGCCTATAACAGGTGGATGCCATTATGCTCTAGATTGTAATCGATATGTTGATGGCTGTGGTATTTGTCCTCAGTTAGGTAGCCATTTTCCATTTGATCTAAGTTATTTTTTATATAAACGTAAGAGAAAATATTTTTCCAAGCCTATACATGTTGTCGGTATTTCCAAATGGATGACAGATGTAGCAAAAAAAAGTAATATTTTTTCCAAGTGTAGTTATGAAACCATATCTAACAATATTAATTGTGGCTATTTTAAATTTCTAGATAAAGATAAATCTCGTTATTTGTTGGGAATAAATACTACAAAAAAAATAGTGTTATGTGGAGCAACCAATGTTCATGATTTTTATAAAGGCTTCCCACTATTCTTAGAATCCTTGAAATTCTTGAATCCGGATGAAGTGTTTTTATTTTTTTTTGGTAAAGTAGATCGAAAAATTATAAAAAATACAGGATTTGAATTTCATGACTTCGGATTCCTATATGATAATATATCTTTAAACATTATCTATTCCGCCGCTGATGTATTCGTTGCTCCAAGTATCCAAGAAGCATTTGGTAAGACATTAGTAGAATCTATGAGCTCAGGTACTCCTGTAGTTTGTTTTGACGCGACCGGGCCAACTGATATTATTGATCATAAAGTGAATGGTTATAAAGCAGAAGCATTTTCTCCACAAGATTTAGCACACGGTATTAATTGGGTATTAAATACTTCGACAGATGAATTTGAATCGTTAAGACTTAAAGGTAGAGAAAAATCATTAAACTACTTTGATACCAGAGTTATAGCTAAAAAATATCTAGATACTTATTTAAAATTGTTGAGTTAATCATTTAATAGGTGGTGTTTTTAACAATTTTGAATATTTATAAATTCTGTAATATGAATTATTAATGTATTTTTTTATTTAATAGCGTATTTATACTATTAAGGCTTAAGTATGTCCGAATTATTTTTATACCTTGCTATTGCTATTGCTATTGCTATTGAATTTAAAACCGTGGAGAATGTTAGTTATTTTATTTTTAGTAAAATTTAATATAGGAAGACTATAGATGTTAGATATCTATGGACTTTCAAATCGCTGTTCAATAAGAGTTTAATATTCTCTTCTATATGATGAAAGAATATTACTGTGAGTATATATCATTGTTTCTATTGGTTGTTCTACTAAATATATTTTAGTTAGCTGATGCACTGAATGTTAAGGATTATTATTGTAGCGTGTGGGTTAAATTATTTCAGGTTCATTGACTAATAAAATATATTACTTGTATATTATAGGAATAATT
Organism: Candidatus Celerinatantimonas neptuna; assembly: GCA_911810475.1. Classification (NCBI taxonomy): domain Bacteria; kingdom Pseudomonadati; phylum Pseudomonadota; class Gammaproteobacteria; family Celerinatantimonadaceae; genus Celerinatantimonas; species Candidatus Celerinatantimonas neptuna. The sequence continues at coordinate 528,738 of OU461276.1, read as the reverse complement.
ACAGTTATTAACTAAAACATTATAAGTTGTATAAGATTTTATGAAAAAAGCATTAATTACAGGAATTACTGGTCAAGATGGTTCTTATTTGGCAGAGTTGTTACTAAAAAAAGGTTATGAAGTTCATGGTATTAAAAGACGATCATCTTCTTTAAATACTCAGAGAATTGATCATTTGTATCAAGATCCGCATGAAACTAACCCAAAACTTAAATTGCATTATGGCGATTTGAGCGATAGTTCTAATTTGACTCGTATTTTAAGTGAAGTTTGCCCTAACGAAGTTTATAACTTAGCTGCTCAGTCCCATGTAGCAGTTTCTTTTGAATCTCCTGAATATACGGCTGATGTTGATGCACTTGGCACGTTACGGTTACTCGAAGCTATCCGCTTTTTAGGATTAGAGAAGACTACACGATTCTACCAGGCTTCAACATCAGAACTTTTCGGATTAGTTCAAGAGACACCACAAAAGGAAACAACACCATTTTATCCTCGTTCTCCATATGCAGTGGCCAAGCTCTATGCCTTTTGGATTACGGTTAATTATCGTGAAAGTTATGGTATGTATGCTTGTAACGGTCTTTTATTTAACCATGAGTCACCACGCCGTGGAGAAACATTTGTAACTCGTAAGATTACGCGTGGTTTAGCTAATATAGCGCAGGGATTAGATAAATGTCTGTATATGGGTAATATGGATTCTTTGCGAGATTGGGGGCATGCCAAAGACTACGTGCAAATGCAATGGTTAATGTTGCAACAAGAGCAGCCTGAAGACTTTGTTATTGCAACTGGTCGACAATATTCTGTTAGGCAATTTATTACTTGGAGTGCTGCTGAATTAGGTATCGAACTTGAGTTTTTAGGTCAAGGAGTTGATGAAGTTGCTATTGTTAAATCAATTAATGGTTTTGAGGCCCCAGCTGTTGGTGTAGGCGATATTATTGTTCGGGTTGACCCTCGTTATTTTCGACCTGCAGAGGTTGAGACATTGTTAGGAGACCCTGCAAACGCCAAACATAAATTAGGTTGGGAACCGTCAATTACAGTCGAGGAAATGTGTGCAGAAATGGTAGCTCAAGACTTGAAAACGGCTAAACAACACTCGTTTATGAAAGCGAATGGATTTGAAATACCGGTTTCTATGGAGGATTAGTTTATATGGGCTTTGATTCAACAATTTTTGTTGCAGGTCATAATGGTATGGTTGGTAGTGCTATTGTTCGGCAACTTAAAAAACAAGGATATACAAATATCCTAACCTGCAGTTCTGAAAAATTAGATTTAAGAAATCAGAAAGCAGTTGCTCATTTTTTTTCTCAGAATAAAATTGAACAAGTATATTTAGCTGCTGCTAAAGTAGGCGGTATCTATGCAAATAATTCTTATCCTGCTGAGTTTATCTATGATAATTTAATGATCGAAAGTAATGTTATTCATCAAGCTTATTTACATGATGTTACTAAGTTATTGTTTTTAGGGTCTTCTTGTATATATCCTAAATTAGCATCACAGCCTATGAATGAAGAATCTTTACTTAGTGGGTATTTAGAACCTACCAACGAGCCATATGCTATTGCAAAGATTACAGGAATTAAGTTGTGTGAATCATATAACCGACAATATGGTGTTGATTATCGCAGTGTGATGCCTACAAATTTATATGGTCCAGGAGATAACTATCATCCTCAAAATAGTCATGTTGTTCCTGCATTAATTCGTCGTATTCATGAAGCAAAACAAGTTCACGAACCTGAGGTCGTCATTTGGGGAACAGGTTCTCCAAGACGTGAATTTTTGCATGTGGATGATATGGCTGAAGCGAGTGTATTTGTTATGAACTTACCAGTAAAGGCTTATCAAAATCATACGCAGCCGATGTTGAGTCACATAAATGTTGGAACGGGAGAAGATTGTACAATTTTAGAATTGGCTCAAATTATTGCTCGAGTTATTGATTATCAGGGGAAAATTACAACTGACCCTAGCAAACTTGATGGAACTCCTCGAAAGTTAATGAATGTTGAGCGGGTAAAACAACTTGGTTGGCAATATCGAATTGGATTAGAAGCTGGAATAAGAAATTCATACCAGTGGTTTTTAGATAATTATGAAAACCTGAGAGGTCTTAAAAGGTATGAGTGAATACATCGAAGGAGGACGAGAATTAAGTAATATGCCTAAACAAGGGACCCTAGAATATCCTCTCATTACTATCATTACTTCTACGTTTAATGCTGCACAAGATCTACATTGGACAATTGATTCTATCCGTAGTCAAAATTATCCGAATATTCAATGGATCATTGCTGATGGTGCATCTACAGATGGAACTGTCAATATAATTAAAGAAAATGAAGATATTATAGACTTTTGGTTTAGTGAAGTAGATGATGGAATATATGATGCGTGGAATAAAGCACTTCCTTATGCTAATGGAGAATGGATCCAGTTTTTAGGCGCTGGAGATGAAATTATTAATGATGTATATAATAAAGTATTTAAGGATATATCGATAGATAATATTGATTTATTGTATGGAAATATTAATATTATTAGTCCAAAAAATAGAATATATATTGAAAAGTTTGGATGTGATTGGGGAATATTAAAAAATAAATGGCAAGGATTCAGACCTGCTCTTCCTGTACATCCAGAAGTTTTTCATAATTCGAAAATTTTTAAAAATGGATATCGATTTGATACTAACTATAAGATTGCTGCAGATTCAAAATTACTACTTGAAGTGATTCATCAAGGGAATATAAAATATTTAGATAGAGATATTGTAGATATGTCTTTTGGTGGTGTATCTACAACTCCTGAGAAAGCTAGGATTATAAATCGTGAATTGATATCAATATGTAATGAATTAGGAATTAATATTGGTAGGATTAGATTTTTATATTACTCTTTTAAAGAGTTTATAAAATTTTTAATATTTAAGTTGTTTGGTGATAGACTATATAGAACTATATTAGATTTATGTAGAGTTATATTAGGAAAGAGTAAAAAATGGACTGTGGATGAATGATTTTTTATCTATATAAGTTGTATGGCTATATACCTCAGATAATAGCTATTTACATTTTTGTTCTTGTATTTCTATTGCCAATTGTAAAAAGATCCAGTTTAAATATATATGACCCATTATATTATTATTTTTTCATTTTTTTAATTCCTGCTTTTGTTGGTTTTTTTTCATTTGGATTGCTATTTGATACAATGAGTTTTTGGGTAATATCAAGTTTTATAGCTGTTTTATTTATTATAATAACTTGTTTTAGGCCTGGAACTGTAAATTTAGAAGATAATTTACCAAAACATTTTCAAATAATACTTTTATTTTTATGTTTGATTGTCCTGCTCGCTAATTTTTACATAAATGTATACTTGCCTGGGAAGATACCAATTTTAATGAAAGATAGCGTTGATATACGCTTCTCCGCTTCTCAAAATAGTAGGGTGTTATATTGGTTGAGCCTGTCTATTAATAGTATTCCTGCAATTATTTTTGCAATTAGTAGGTATAGATATGTGAGGAGATTTTCTCTTTTTGTATTTTTTATTTATTTTCTCTTATCATTATTAATGGCGAGTAAAGGGGCTATATTATCTTGTGTTTTTTTAGAAGTGTTAGTGCTTTTTATATCTAAGTCGAGAAAAGATTATGTTAGGTTTAGATTCCATAAGAAAATTCTTTTAATTCTTATATGTCTAACGATAGGTGCTATACCATTTTATTTATATACAATTGGAGTTGCTAGTGGTGCATCTTCTGGTGTGGAGAAAATAATTTTATTTAAATTATTTTATAGATTCTTTTATGCATTTGATCAGTTAATACCTGCGTTTAAGTTGAACTTAATTAAAGAACATTATTTACCTATTTCACAAATAGGTTTAAATATTGTTCAGTATCAATTCTTATCGATTTATAAATTGATTTCTGGTTTTTCTCCAAAATTTGATTCTATAGGAGCTTTTATTATATATAAATTGTATGGTAGTTTATATGGTAATGCTCATGCATATCCGAATTCGAATTTAATAATGGAGTGTTTATTGACTAGTGGTGTAGTATTGGGTGGAATTTTTTATTTTTTAGAACTTTCTATTATTTTTTATATAAGAAAATATACAATTTCAAAGACTGTCAATATTATCAGATTATTCCTTTTTATTGTAAGTGTATATTCTCCATATGGAATTTTTCTATCTGGTCTGGAATTTATTAATAGGATGATTTTTTTGATTATGTTTATATCTTTCTGTTGGTGTATTTATTATTTTTTATTGATGGTATCTAAAAGGCAAAGGGCTATATAATGGTTCATGTTAATGGTCGGGTTTTGTCAGCATCTATATGTGGAGTTAATCGTTATTTAAATAATATATTAAATAATGTTGAAGAGAATACCTTTTCAGTGTTTAGATCTAAGGCTAGAGGTATATCTGGACATCTGTGGGAACAATCTTGTTTACCTCTAATGCTACATAGAAATGATATATTATGGAGTCCGAGTAATACCGGTCCAATTTTTTCACCATTTAAGCATATTGTAACAATTCATGATATTGCACCTTTAGAGCATCCAGAATGGACTAATTTCAATTTTAGACATTTTTATCGTTTTATCATCCCTAAAATAATAAATTATTCAGATCATATAATTACAGTATCCGAATATACAAAAGAACGAATATTAAATATTTCTAATATTAGTGATAGTAAAATTTCTGTTATATATAATGGGGTTGATGATAGTTATAAAAATAAATTTCTCCCATTAGAGATTGAAAAGATGAAAATAAATTTCGGTCTCTACGATAAGCGTTATGTTCTATCTGTTAGCTCTATTGAACCACGGAAAAATATAAAACGTGTCTTGGATACTTGGTCTCATATAGTTGATGTTATAGATGATGATATATGGCTTATATTAGTTGGTAATACTAATAAGCGTATATTTTCTGATTTAGGTGTGTCTATCATACCTCCTAGAGTTAAATTTATCGGATTTGTTGAAGAAATGTTCCTGCCTTTGTTATATCAAGGGGCAGAATTGTTTATTTATGTGCCTTTTTATGAAGGTTTCGGTTTACCACCTTTAGAGGCTATGGCTTCGGGAACACCTGTTATTACAAGTAACAAGACATCTATTCCAGAAGTCACCGGTAGTGCTGCAATGTTAGTTGAGCCCAATAATATTGAGGAAATATCAGATGCAATGGTTGCAATGCTGACGGAGACTAGTCTGCGTGAAAAATACCAGTTACTTGGTCAAGAAAGAGCCAAAAATTTTTCTTGGGCTAAAACGGCTGCTAAGACAGTCGATGTTTTATTATCGTAGATAGGTGGTTTATTTGAAAGTCGCTATTATCCATTATTGGCTTGTTAATTTGCGCGGTGGTGAAAAAGTTCTTGAGGCTTTATGTGAACTTTATCCTGAAGCTGATATTTATACTCATATTTATGTACCTGAAGCATTTAGTCAAAGTGTCATTAGTCAACATCGTATTTTTCAGAGTTTTATTAGTAAGTTACCTAGAGCAAATGTTTGGTATCAGAATTATCTTCCATTGATGCCATTAGCCTTAGAACAGTTTGATTTATCTGATTATGACTTAGTCATATCCAGCGAATCAGGCCCCGCAAAAGGTGTCATTCCAGCTCCAGGGCGTCCCCATATTTGCTATTGTCATTCGCCAATGCGTTATGCCTGGGATATGTATCATAATTACAAAAAACGTTGTGGTTGGTTCAAGCGGCTGCTCATGGTGCCTTTGTTGCATTATATCCGTCGCTGGGATCAATTAAGTTCGATGTCAGTGAGTTATTTTGTTGCAAATAGTCATTTTGTTGCAGGGCGTATTCAGAGTTTTTATCACCGGTCTGCTCATGTGATACATCCTCCGGTTGATTTTGATGAATTTCAGCCTACAAATCGTCCGCCAGAGGAGTTTTATCTTTTACTCGGACAACTTGTTTCTTATAAAAAAGCTGATTTAGCTGTTCGGGCTTTTAATGCCTCGGGGCGTTATTTAAAAGTTGTTGGTGAAGGTGAGCAACTACAAGAGTTACGTAGAATGGCTCAATCAAATATTGAAGTACTCGGGCGGTTGTCCTTTGAAGAGATAAAAATATTATTAGCGAACTGTAAGGCTCTGATTTTCCCAGGAGTAGAAGATTTTGGAATTGTTCCGTTAGAGGCGATGTCTAGTGGTCGTCCTGTTATTGCCTATCGGGAAGGTGGGGCGGTAGAAACGGTAAAGGAAAATATCTCAGGTCTTTTTTTTGACCAACAAACAGCACATGATTTGAATCAGGCTATTGAACGGTTCGAACAGTCATATGAGCAATTTGATAGTTACTCAATTCGTCGATATGCGGCCCAGTTTAGCAAGGATCGTTTTAAACAGCAGTTTTCTGATTATATTGATCAAATCATGAAAGATTATTCATTCTAGTTTTTAATAGGTTAAGTTCGATGATTCTTCCTGTCATTATGTGTGGCGGTAGCGGCAGCAGATTATGGCCTTTATCGCGTAATGAATTCCCCAAACAGTTTTTATCACTAGTTTCTAAACAAACTATGTTGCAAGACACTGTGTCTCGTTTGGATGGTTTAGAAACATTTGATCCATTGTTCATTTGTAATGAGCAGCATAGATTTATTGTCGCTGAGCAGTTAAATCAGAAAAACATTTCTACTAGTGGCATTTTGCTTGAGCCAGTTGGTCGTAATACTGCTCCGGCAATTGCTCTGGCAGCGTTGAAGGAAATAAGCGAAGGTCGCGATCCTTTGTTACTCGTATTGGCTGCGGATCATGTCATTTATCAGGAAGATGTTTTTCGACAAGCTGTTCAATCTGCAGAGCAATTGGCTAAACAAGGAAAACTAGTAACGTTCGGTGTTATTCCAAATGAACCTCACACTGGTTATGGGTATATCCGCAGAGGGGATGCAATTCACAAAGGGTTTTATGTTGCAGAATTTGTGGAAAAGCCTGATTTGAAAACAGCTGAACAGTATCTTTTAAGTGGAGATTATTTCTGGAATAGTGGCATGTTTCTTTTTAAGGCATCTCAGTATCTAAAAGAGCTGCGTTGTTTCCGTCCTGATATTCTTACGGTCTGTGAGTCTGCATTTTACAAGGCAACGATGGACTTAGATTTTATTCGTATTAATAAATCAGTGTTTGAAAGCTGTCCCGTTGAATCGATTGATTATGCGGTGATGGAAAAAACGCAGAGTGCGGTGGTTATTCCTTTTAATGCTGGTTGGAGCGATGTCGGGAGCTGGAGCTCATTATGGGACGTAAGTGATAAGGATAAGCAGGGGAACACGTTACGTGGGGATGTATTAACTGAGCAGACATTTAACAGTTATATTTATTCTCAGGATCGCTTAGTTGCTGCTGTGGGAGTGAGTGATGTCGTGATTGTCGAGACTAAAGATGCTGTCTTGGTTGCAGATAAAAATAAAGTGCAGCAGGTAAAACAAGTTGTAGCACAGCTGAAAAATTTGGGCCGGAGTGAACATTTACACCATCGTGAGGTTTTTCGTCCATGGGGATCTCACGATGAAGTCGCATCTGGTAAGAGCTATATTGTGAAAAAAGTAATTGTTAAACCAGGACAGCAGACTGCTTTGCAACAACATTTCCATCGAGCAGAGCACTGGGTTGTTGTTTCTGGAACAGCTCGAGTTCGTAATGGGGAAAAAACTTATTTAGTCAGTGAAAATGAATCAACTTACATTCCTATTGGTGCAGCTCATTCGTTTGAAAATCCAGGGAAGGTACCTTTAGAAATTATAGAAGTTCGAAGTGGTAGTTATTTAAAAGAAGACGATATTATTCGTTTGGATGATGATGGAATTGGATATTAATTAATGAGCATTTTAAATTGTTTTAAAGCTTATGATATTCGTGGCAAGTTGGGCGAAGAGTTAAACGAGCAGATTGCGTATCGTATCGGGCGAGCTTATGCGCAACATTTAATCCCAAAAACAATTGCTATTGGCTGTGATGTTCGTTTAAGTTCTGAATCGCTTAAAAAAGCACTGGCTAATGGATTAATGGATGGTGGTGTTGATGTAGTTGATCTAGGGATGACAGGGACTGAAGAAGTTTATTATGCGTCTCAGGCTTTACCTGTTGATGGTGGTATAGAAGTCACTGCAAGCCATAATCCCATGAACTATAATGGCATGAAACTAGTTACTAAAGATGCTCGTCCAATTAGTGGGGATAGTGGACTTAAGGATATAGAAAGTCTAGTTGTTCAGAACCAATTTTGCTTAATGGATCCCGAGCTTCGAGGTCAATATTCTAAGTGCAATAATCTGCCGCACTATGTCGCACACTTACTTACCTATATTAATGCAGAAAATTTTAAGCCCCTAAAGTTAGTTGTTAATTCAGGTAATGGGGCTGCCGGACACGTTATTGATGCTATAGAAGATAAATTTAATCAGTTAAATATTCCTATTGAGTTTATTAAAGTGCACCATGAAGCGGATGGCCATTTCCCTAATGGTATCCCCAATCCATTACTGCCTGAGAATCGTGCTGATACCATTAATGCCGTTATTGAACATAATGCTGACTTCGGTATTGCTTGGGATGGAGATTTTGATCGCTGTTTTTTCTTTGATGAGAAAGGCCAATTTATCGAGGGATATTATATTGTAGGATTACTTGCTGAAGCATTTTTGCAAAAACAACCTGGAGCTAAAATTATTCATGATCCACGGTTAAGTTGGAATACGATTGATGTCGTTAAAAAGTCAGGTGGTGTCCCGATAATGTCAAAAACCGGGCATGCTTTTATTAAGGAGAGAATGCGTAGAGAAGATGCTATTTATGGTGGAGAGATGAGTGCACATCATTATTTTAAAACATTTGGTTATTGTGATAGTGGTATGATTCCCTGGTTATTAATTGCTGAACTATTGTGTGTTAAGCATATTAGTTTGTCTCAAGCTGTTCAGGCTTATATCAATGCTTATCCTTCTTCAGGTGAGATTAATTCAACACTTACTAACCCTGAAGTAGCAATTTCTTTTGTTCGCGCAAAATTTGAACCTGAGGCATTATTTGTGGATGAGACAGATGGCATTAGTTTAGAGTTTTCTGACTGGCGTTTTAATTTACGTTGCTCAAATACGGAACCAGTTGTGAGGTTGAATGTTGAATCAAGAAAAAATTTATTATTAATGCAGATGAAAACAGAAGAGATTTTGACTTTGCTTCGTCAGGTATAATTCGATGAGGTGTGAGAATACTATGGAACAAAATACATCAGCAGCACCTATTCCAGATTGGCAACAATTCCATCGCTATAAAGCACAATGGAACAAATTAGCTTTAATCTTTAGTGATTGTTTAGCAATGGGTATTGCAGCAATACTGATATATTCTATAGGTGGGTTACGCGGGACCAATGTTTTTCCTCTTTCTGGGGGATATGGCTCGACAGAAGGCATTGTTAGAATCTTTTTCCTGCTAGGGCTTGGGGGATGTGGAATCCTATGGTTTTGGGGAAAACTCCGTCACTACACCTATCGAAAACCTTTTTGGAGTGAACTTCGCGAAATATTGCAAACATTAAGTGTGTTAGCTTTGTTAGATATTGCATCATTAGCTTTTGCTAAACAGAACTTTTCTCGGTTGGAGTGGTTGGTACTGTGGATATTAATTTTTTTATTTATTCCATTATTTCGGGCATTGACTAAAGTCTTTTTAATCAGAGCAGGATGCTGGCAGATCCCGTGTGTAATTATTGGAACAGGAGAGAATGCTTGTGAGGCATATAGAGCAATTGCTAGTGAGAAATTGATGGGGATGAGTATTCAAGCCTTTGTTGCTCCAGATGATTTGGGGTTGCATAGTCCTGTAAATAGTATTCCTTTAATTAGGGCTCATGATTATTGGCTTCATTGTGTCGGTAAGGCAAAGGTTTATATTGCTCTAGAAGTCGGTCAGCGAGAGCTTCGTGATAATTGGATTAGACGCTTGTCTATTCGGGGTATAGGTAATATTTCCGTGATACCTTCTCTTCGGGGTATTCCTTTATATGGGACCGACATGTCACACTTTTTTAGTCATGAAGTGATGATTTTAAGGATTCAGAATAATCTTGCTCGGTGGTCATCTCGGGTGATTAAGCGGACTTTCGATTTGTTGATAGCCTCATTTTTGTTGGTGGTTTTATCGCCTTTATTTATTTTTCTATCTCTAAAAGTAAGGCGTGATGGAGGTCCAGCGACTTATGGGCATGAACGAGTCGGTTATCTTGGCAAGCCATTTAAGTGTTTGAAGTTTCGTTCAATGGTTACTAATTCTAAAGAAATTTTGGAGGATTTATTAGCCAATAATCCGAAAGTTAAAGCCGAATGGCAGAAGGATTTTAAATTAAAGAATGATCCGAGAATTACTCCAATTGGTCATTTTATTCGTAAGACAAGCTTAGATGAATTGCCTCAACTATTAAATGTGATTAAAGGTGAAATGAGCTTGGTTGGTCCTCGGCCAATCGTAACGGAAGAACTTAAACGTTACCATGAAGATGTGGGATATTACTTAACGGTTAAGCCTGGGATTACAGGCTTATGGCAGGTGAGTGGTCGAAGTAATATAGATTATGCTAGTCGGGTTTATTTTGATAGTTGGTATGTTAAGAATTGGTCGCTTTGGTACGATATCGCAATTTTGTTTAAAACAGCTCGAGTTGTAATTGCAAGAGATGGTGCGTACTAATAATATTGTTTTTATAAGAGAATAGAAGAAAAATGAAAATAGCTATTGCTGGAACTGGTTATGTAGGATTATCTAATGCGATGTTGTTTGCTCAGCATCATGAAGTAGTCGCCGTTGATCTCGTTAAAGAGAAGGTTGATTTGCTAAATCAAGGTTTATCGCCAATTGTTGATGCTGAAATTTCTGATTTTTTAGCAAATAAATTGCTTAATTTTAAAGCAACTTTGGATGGGGATAGCGCCTATAAAGATGCGGATTTTGTGATTATCGCTACACCAACGGATTATGACCCTCAGACTAATTATTTTAATACAAGCTCAATTGAGTCTGTTATTAAGCAGGTTTTATCTGTAAATGCTCGGGCAACAATGGTTATTAAATCGACTGTCCCTGTTGGCTATACAGAGCAAGTTAGATCTCAGCTTGGATGTACAAATATTATTTTCTCTCCAGAGTTTTTGAGGGAAGGTAAAGCGCTATATGATAATTTATACCCTTCTCGTATCATTGTTGGTGAGAAAAGTGAGAGGGCGAAAGTTTTTGCAGAACTTTTATTAGAAGGAGCGCTTAAAAAAGAAGTGCCGGTTTTATTTACAGATCCAACTGAAGCTGAAGCCATTAAATTATTTGCGAATACTTATCTGGCGATGCGAGTTGCTTATTTTAATGAGCTGGATACATATGCTGTGACTAAAGGGCTTGATCCTCGCCAGATCATTGAAGGTGTTGGGCTTGATCCAAGAATCGGTAGTCATTATAACAACCCTTCATTTGGTTATGGAGGGTATTGTTTACCGAAAGATACCAAGCAATTATTAGCAAATTATGATGAAGTACCAAATAATTTAATTCGGGCAATTGTTGATGCCAATACAACTCGTAAGGATTTTATTGCAGACTCTGTGCTATCCAAACAGCCTAAAATTGTCGGAGTTTATCGGCTTATTATGAAATCAGGATCAGATAATTTTCGAGCATCGGCTATGCAAGGTGTTATGAAACGAATTAAAGCTAAGGGCGTAGAAGTTGTTGTTTATGAGCCTGTCTTAAAAGATGAAGAATTTTTTAATTCAAGAGTGATTCGAGATCTAGAGGAATTTAAAACCATATCTGATCTAATTGTTACGAATCGAATGACTGATGAATTAAAAGATGTTACGAATAAAGTGTATACAAGGGATCTGTTCGGAGGAGATTAATTTATATTAAGTTAACCTCAGCAGCAGTAGACTGGGAAATTTCCCTTTATATTTATATAGGTGCAATATTTATCTAATATTTTCTACTGCTGTATAGTCAGAATATTAGCTATGATATTGTTACATCCGCGCTCTCTGAATTGGCACATGTTTTTTTGCAGTTCAATGTTTTCAAACTAATCATCGATTTATTTATTGGCGTTTTTCGCCGATAAATGATTTGCAATCACGTTAAATTGGTTAAAGAATATTCACTAGTAGGGCAAGGATTTTTGCTCTACTATTGAGTATGCATACTGATACGCGTATATAAAGGAGTATCTATGAAGAAAAGTGCAATTGCTGCGTTGATCGCATCGGCTTGCATGGTGGCAACCCCTGTTTTTGCAGCGGGCGAAACCGGAACAGCTGCTGCGGGTAGTTCGACTACCACAACGACAACAACAACTGCAGCAGGTGCCAGCAGTACTAGTGCTGCTGGTGCAACCGTAGGGGCTACTGGCGGAGTTGCTGCCGGTGGTGCAGCTGCTGGTGCGGCTGTTGGTGGTATCTCGGCTGCCGCTGCAGTGGGCGTTGCAGCAGCAGCTGTTGCTGCGGCTGCTGTTATTGCCAATAACAATGATTCTAGTTCTGGTACTACGGGTACCACTGGTACTACAGGAACGAACTAACATTGTTGGTTATGATTCAGGCCAGCTTTGCTGGCCTTTCTTATGTGTGGATTTATGACGAAACTAATACCCTTCTACTGTTCGTTGTTATCAGTTTTTTTGTTAAGTGGGTGTACCAGCAATAGCCATATGGCTTATCAGATGTTCCATGATGCGCTGATAAAAGGACCAGATGTTTCACTTAGCGCATCTCAACTCAAAAATCTTCCTTATGCGGCCAGTTATGCCCGATTAGGAGATGAGCCTCGGGCTATGGTTGTGTTAGCCCGAGTGAAAGGTGATGAGCGTATTTGGGTTTCACGGGATCATGAATATTTGTTTACACGCCATGGTCGGTTAGTCAGGACTGATGGACTTAAAAAAGCCAATTTAAAAAGACTTCATTTTGATGGTGGTGATCCTTTAGCGTCTGGATTAGGTGGATTGGCCAAGGTACATTATCAATCAAAAGGAACTATCGATTTAATGCCTGATTATCGATATGGCCTACCATTCATAGCTCATTACAAAATAGTTGGACATTCACGAATAGTCATCGCTAATCGTTCTATGCTCTTGACTCAAGTTGATGAAACATTTGCTATTCCAGATATGAATTATCGTATTGTTAACCATTATTGGATGGATAATAAAGGACTTATCTGGAAATCAATTCAGCGCCCGATTCCATCCTTACCTGCGATTACACTGACTTTAATTAAACCTTATCAGCAGGATATTCACTGATGCATAGATTTCAATGGATTGTGTTTGTTTGTCTTGGCCTGGCTTCTTTATCTTTTAAAGTTATTGCTGGTGATATGACTTTGCAGGTAGCGACGCAAGGGCAGTTTGTAAAACCACAGGTCTACAATGTCAGTTCGGGGGCCCGCTTATCAGTGATTGCAGATCAGTGGCAGTTGAAACCAGGAGCTTACCGATTGGGAATATCATTATTGCGGGTTAGCCAGCAGCGCTGGCAGTCCCGACTTCGCTGGGCACTTCTTTACCGGCTGGAAGATTTGGAGCTCAATTCACAGACGAAAAAATCATTGCATAACCAGGTGATCCGATTTGCTGCAACAGGGCGGGTTTTGTATCAGTTTAATTGGGACTCTATTGAATTAAATCCAAAACAGAATCGCCCTTTAAAACAGGAGGATGTATTTGTTGCTCCCGTGCGACCTAAGACGATTACGGTCGGTGGTGCGGCCATGCAAGCAACTTTAAAATTTATTCCAGGTCTCTCTGTCGCGAAATATATGGGAAATGTTCGGCGTTTACCAGGTTACGATCCAAGTTATGTCTGGGTGGTTACTCCCGATACACATATTCGCCGAATTGGTGTGAGTTACTGGAATACACAACAGGCTTATCTGGCTCCGGGCAGCATTATCTATGTGCCACTTAAGTCAAACTTTGCTCATTCATATAAAAAATTTAATCAGTCAATGATGCGGCTTTATGCGGCTCAGGTGCTTCCTCAATAACCCGTTGACCAATGGACGGTTTATGTATTTATCAAAGATTTCTTTAGCGGTAGCTTTGATGTTGCCGAGCATGACTAGTTGGGCCTCTTGGTCTGATCATGTTGAGCCATCTCGTAATGATTTTGGTGGAATAGGGCTGATTCAAATGCCAACAGCACGTATGGCTCCAGATGGTGATGTCAGCTTTAACTATAGTCGTATAGATCCTTATATTTTTGGTGCGGTTAATTTACAGCCCGTGCCCTGGATGAATGCGACAATTCGTTATGTCAATATTACAAACCGGTTGTATGGTTCTCGCACATTGTCTGGCGGACAGTCATACAAGGACAAAGGGGTTGACGCTAAATTCAGATTATGGCAGGAAGGCTATTATATGCCTGACATCGCTTTGGGTTTTAGGGATTTAGGTGGAACGGGTCTATTTTCATCTGAGTATATCAATGCAACTAAACGGGTCGGACCTTTTGACTTTACATTAGGTATGGCATGGGGATATATGGGCTCAGCTGGCGATATGACCAATCCATTTTGTCATCTGTCCGATAAAATGTGCAACCGTGCATCGAGTGTTGATACCGGGAAGGTCAATTTTAAAGATTTTTTTAGAGGGCAAAGATCGGCTATTTTTGGGGGGATTGAATACCAGACCCCTTGGGATCCATTAAGTGTTAAATTAGAGTTGGATGGTAATGATTATCAGCACGAACCTAAAGATAATAACCAGCCTCAGTCTTCTCGTATAAATGTTGCTTTAAATTTTAAACCGACTCGCTATGTTAATTTACAATTGGCTTATGAGCGAGGTAATACATTCGCATTCGGTGTGACATTACATACCAATGTGATTCATGATGTGGTGAAATTAAAACATGATCCGGCACCACAGCCACTGAAAGCAATTGGTTCTAAAACAGGCAAAACCAATTGGGATAAAGTGGCAGATCAACTGGCTAATAATGCAGGGCTAAGTCCTAAGTCTATCTATAAAAGTAAGCATGGTCTGACGGTTGTCGGTACTCAGACCAAATATCGTAATCGCCATGAAGCTGACAAACGAACCGCTGCAATTGCTTATAATGCAACAAATAGTCAGACCCGGCAATTCAGGGTGATTGAAGAACAACATGGATTACCTCTAACAGAGACTCATATCGGTCGTCAACAGTTCAGGAAAATACATGATGATGATTTTGATTTCAATGAGCATCCACTGCTTGCTGAAGTGACCAATCCGAGTAAACCTGAAGGGAAAAAAGTCTGGCAAAAACCTTATCAGCCGTTGAGTTTTTCATTAACGCCCGGGTTAAATCAGAGTATCGGTGGGCCTGATGGTTTCTATCTATACCAAGTGATATTAAAAGGCGGGGCTAATCTACAATTAACTGATAATTTTTCATTGAGTGGCGCATTGTCACTGAATATGCTGAACAACTTTGATAAATTCAAATATGATGCACCGAGTAATTTGCCTCGGGTAAGAACGTATATACGAGAATATTTGACAACATCTGATGTCGGTTTGAATGATTTGCAGGCTACCTGGTTTGGTCATCCTACCGATGACTGGTATACAGAAGCTTATGCAGGTTATCTGGAATATATGTATGGTGGTGTCGGTGGTGAAGTCTTATATCGTCCATTAGGCAGTCGATTTGCTGTTGGGATGGATGTTAATGCTGTGAAGCAGCGTAATTTTGATGAGCGTTTTGGTTTCAGGAGTTACCATACGGTCACCGGCCATATGAATTTCTATTACCAACTTCCATGGGATCATATTACGGCTCAAGTGAATGTAGGGCGTTATCTGGCGAAAGACAAAGGTGCTACTTTTACGGTGATTAGAGAATTTGATAATGGCTTTAGAATTGGTGCTTATGCTACGTTGACGAATGTGAGCAGTGCAGAATATGGAGAGGGGAGTTTTACAAAAGGCATTTTTATATCTTTCCCATTCGATCAAATTACAACGACCTCGACCGTTCAGCGAGGCAGCATTGGATGGACACCTTTGACACGTGATGGTGGACAACAGCTGATCCGTAAATATCCGTTATATGATGTGACAGAGCAGCGCGGTTATAATCAGTTTGAAGCACGAAATCGATAGGTGATTTTCTCATTTATTTTGTCGAAGTAAGCCGGGTGTTGCCCGGCTTACTTGTTTAATGACCGCGGAAAAATGGGGGTTTGGTAAACCAGATGATGGCAAGTAAACCGACAAATAACCAGCCAAGGAATGTAAAGTAGTCGTTAGTCGACATCATTAAAGACTGGCTTTGAATAATGGCTTTAACTTGTGTCAGAGCTTTTTCTGTAAAACCACCTAATTGACTGAAATAATGAGTGGCTATCGGATTATGTTCACTAACATGTTGGTTCAGTTGAGAGTAGTGGAATATTTCACGACGATCCCAAATCCAGATACTTAGAGAGGATGCAAAACTACTTCCAAGTACCCGTAAAAAAGTGGCAAGTCCCGAACCATCCGCTATTTGATGATTTTCCAGGTTAGAGAGCAAAATGGTGGTGAGCGGCATGAAGAATAAAACAACGCCTAATCCCATATAGCCCTGAACCATTGCAATGGATGTAAAATCAACATCAGTATTGAAATTGGCTCGTATAAAACAGGATGTACTAATTACGATAAACGAGCTTGTTACGAGGACTCGCATATCAAATTTAGGCGCATATTTACCAACCAACGATGAGGTGAATAGTGGGATGATTCCCATGGGCGCAGATGCTAACCCAGCCCAGATCGCTGTATATCCTAAGTTATTTTCTAACCATTGAGGCAGAATCAGGTTAATTGCAAAAAATGCCGAATATCCAAACACCAGTGCAATTGTGCCTACTGTAAAATTTCGGTCTTTGAACAGGCTAAGATCGACAATAGGGTGTTCTGCCGTTAATTCCCAAATAATAAATGCAGTTAGGGTAATAATTGCGATTGATGCGAGTGCCACTATAAAATGTGATGAAAACCAATCCAAATTATTGCCTTTATCCAGCATAATTTGCAGTGCTCCAACACCCAAAACTAAAAAAGATAGCCCGATATAATCAATCGGTGTTTTGATGGTTTCTTCGGGGCGATCTTTAAGTTGTGAGAAAACAGAGATAGCAGCAAATACGGCAATGGGTAGATTGATATAAAATATCCACCGCCATGAATAGTTGTCAGTAATCCATCCCCCAGTTATGGGTCCTACAATAGGTGCAACCACGGTCACCATTGAGATAATAGCTAATGCAACTGTTCGCTTATCTCTTGGGAAAATCGCCATCATCAGGGTTTGTGCCATTGGAAATAGTGGCCCTGAGAAGAACCCTTGAAGGGCTCTAAATATGATTAACTCGGACATTGATTGTGCAATGCCACATAAAAAAGATGTGGCCGCAAATAATATGACTGATCCGATGAATAATTTTGTTTCGCCAATGGTTCGGGCAACCCATCCTGTCAGAGGAAGTGCGATAGCATTACAAACAGCAAATGATGTGATAACCCAGTTCCCTTGATCGGATGAAACCCCCATACTCCCTGCGATAGTTGGCAATGCCACATTTGCAATCGTTGAATCCAATACTTGCATAAATGTCGCAAGACATAGCCCTATCGCTGCTAGCACAAGGTTTCTTGGGCGAAACAGATCATTTGTCATGACGAGCCTCGTCATTGACTGTTATTGCGGCTTGTTTAGCATCAATTCCGTTAGCAATTAAAATTTTTGTTGCGAGTTTATGTGCCATTTTTAATTGATGATTATAGATATCTGTTGTAAATCTCGGTTTCGTAATATGAGCGTTATTTAGCAGGTTTCCCTGCTGATCACGTAAGTGAACAGTAACATTCATTGATAAACCAATTCGTAGTGGATGCTGAGTTAAATTTTTATGCTCTAGTGCAATTCGTACTGGTAATCGTTGAACAATTTTGATCCAGTTTCCGGTTGCGTTTTGGGCGGGTAGTAAAGCGAAGGCGCTCCCAGTTCCAATGCCCAAGCTTGCAATATGGCCTTGGTAATGGACATCATCGCCATATAAGTCAGAGGTTAGGTCAACATGTTGTCCAATTCTCATATTACTAAGTTGGCTTTCTTTAAAGTTGGCATCGACCCAGACCTGGTTGAGTGGCACGACAACTAATAATGCACTTGCAGTACTGACTTGTTCTCCAACTTGCACACTACGTTTGGCTATATAACCTGAGACGGGTGATTTTATTGTTGTATACAGCCGATCTAAATAGGCGTGTTGTAAAGTTGCGATGGCGCTCTTAATTGCTGGATGGTTGGCAACGGATACACCATCGGTTAATGCCAGTTTTGCTTTTAAGGCTTGTTTTGCTGACATCAATGCATTTTTAGCGGAAGCCAGAGCATCCCGATAATGGGTGACTTCTTCAACAGAAATAACGCCTTTTTTAGCAAGTCTTTGACGGCGATTGTAATCCGATAAGGCCTGACTGTAATTAACCTCTTTTATTTTGACCTGAGCCTGATAATTATCGACATCGTTATAAAGTCCACGGGTTTGTCTGACGACTGAAGCAAGATTGGCTTTGGCGCTATCAAGTGCGATTTGGGTTCCATTGGGATCGAGTGTAACAAGAGTTTGCCCTTGTTTGACATAGTCCCCATCTTCAACGTAAACCCTGGTAACGGTTCCTCCGATTTTAGGAGAGACCGAGATGAGGTTACCTTGAACGTAGGCATCATCTGTTGATTCGTAAAATTTGCCATAGAGTTCGTAGTAGCCAAAACCTGCGGCTAAAACAACTAAAACGCAAATAAGGAGTGTGAACATCAATCGTTTGCGTTTTCGAGTTTGATTGGAGACATGTTTGACCTGTTTAGGGTCATTTATTTTATCTTGATTATCCATAATGTTTTATGAGTCAAAACTGTTAGTAGTAAATCGATATGAATTGTGAGACGGGATTAATATGTTTTTAAGAAAAAACACCGTTTGTCACACCGTTCGTGGCCAGTACTTTAGTTATCAACATTTCTAGTTGTTGTATTTCGTCGTTACTTAAACCTTGTGTTAGTTCATTTAATGCATCAACGATCAGTGGTGGAAATTGCTCACAGAGATTCTGGCCATTATCAGTAAGTTCAAGTGAGACACATCTTCGGTCGGTTTTATCTCGTGTGCGTTTGATGAGTCCTTTTTTTTCAAGTCTGTCAACCATGCGAGTTATGGCCCCTGCGTCAATACATAAGCGCTGACTGAGTTTTTTGCAGGTATTAAATTCATCATCCCGGTTCAGCAGCAGTAATACTTTGAATTGCTGTGCTGTAATATCCAGCGGTGTTAAATGATCCGATAGGACTTTATCTTTGAGTTGATTGAGCAGATGGATCAGGTGACCTATTGTCATCAATGAACCATCAGTTAATGAGGTTAGTTTAAAATATGTCATGTCAATATTTGCCTAGGCAATTATATATTAAATAAATATACAGAGATTGTCTGTAAAAGACAACTGACGTTCATTGAAAAATTTTTAACATCTTGATTAAGAAAGTTTTTTATTTTTACTTAATGGCGATAAGAATGTGGTAACGGTGAGGTCAGTTTGTGAAGATACATCCCTGTTTCATGCTGTGTGATTATGTTTCATCCGATTGATCACAATGGCAAATTCCGTAAAGACATAACTCTTTGGTTGCCAGTTTCAGGTGGTGTTTTGCGGCAATATCTTCTAGACGCTGATTAATGATAGGGTCATCAAATTCGATAATATGCCCACATTTTTGACAGATAATATGATCGTGACGTCGATGCGTTCTCTCGAAAATGGCACTGTTTCCTTCAAAATTGTGTCTTGAAACAAGACCAACTTCGTGAAACTGATTGAGGACACGATATACAGTTGCCAGCCCTAAATTCTCACCTTCATCATGGAGTTGTCTGTAGAGTTCTTCTGCGCTTATATGACGTGGTTCAGCTTTTTCTAACGTACTGAGGATCTTGATTCGGGGCATTGTAATTTTAAGTCCCGCCTGTTTGAGTAACGATTCTGTATCGGACATGAATGCTTTCTCGGTGATCTGGTTACTATTAAGTGTTTATATTATATTTTTTAGATGAACTATGAGTGGTTATTAGTTCGTTGTTTATTCTTTTTTTCTAACTCTGCCTCTAATTGTGCTAATTCTTTAGCCCTTCGTTTGGCATAGATATCTGTACTACGGCACATATCTTGGATTGTATTAATAAAAACGCCGACGAAAAAAGCGATAATCGCGATAATGATCCAAATTTTCATAATCATATCTCAGTATAGGAATGTCGGATTCAAAATCAACTGATTAGGATAAGTAATTATGAAAACTTAAAGGTGATTCTAATCTGTTGATAAATATTAAACCTTATTGATTTTGACATTCAATGATGTAATAAAAACTGTAATTCAGTGACTTTGATCGCAACAATGACGAAGCATAAACTTGCAGCAGCCAGCTGGCCTGCGATTGGATCCATATTGCGTAGAAGCGGAAGCAGCCACATGAATAGTCCAGTGAGTGCAAATGCAATCATGTAGATAAACGTGTGGGTTAAATGATTGGGTAAAGGTCCACTACCATAGAGCCAAATCTGCAATGTGTGTAATCCTACCAGTAATGCGAATAGGATTATACCTATGAATGGAAGGAGGCGATTAAATGTTTTTAACTGATGTTCTGCTTTGACCATCAACCAATGTGTGATAACAACAGATGCCAAGCAACTGGCAAGCAGGGTGTAAGGGTGTCGAATGGTAAGGATGACAGCTGTTATAAGTAAAGGTATGCCAGGATACCACCAGGCTGAGCATTTCACAGAATGTTTAATTTTTAACTGAAACTGCCTGTAGCTTAACCACCAACCAGTGATAATTGTTAGCGATAAAGTGATTGTGGCGATTAGTGGTAGTGTTTTTGATGAGATAGCACTAACCAGAGCAAGAGATGCAAAACTCCAAAGTGTGACAAATTGCTGTGATAACCGACTGCGTTGCCCATGACATAATTCACCTTTGATGAGAACTAACATCATCAGCAAGAAACTAAAGGCGCAGATGAGTGGTAAAATAATAGTCAACGATTGGTAAAGTGTACTCATATAAATTGATCAGTTTGATAAAAATAGTGGGTATAGATATCGTCTAAGTGCTCTAGTATAACGTTTTTCCCGGCAATATCGGATGAGATAATGGTGTTTCTTAATCCATCAAGGCTATGCTGTCGTTGGAATTGTTTTGCTAAAGGCCCAAAGCTGAGATGCCAGGGTTCTGGATGGGTTCCTCCAAAATCATTTCTATATGGGAAGAAAAAATTAAATTTGCGGGCATTTTTTTTTAACCATCGAAACAGTTTCGCCTGATTTCCCTGTTCTTTATAAGACTGAGGAATTAACTGAAAAATATCATCTTTTTTTAAATATTGTGGGGTAAACAGATCCATATCTGTTCCCCAATGGTGACGGCTGGCGCCCGGTAAGGCACTCCATCGAAGAATTGCTATCATTTTTTCGTAGTCACTCAATTTGTTTGAGTCTAAAGCTTGTTCATGGTCGTCAAGTAATAGCCTTTGTCCATTCCATTTTTCATTCCAGATGACGCATTGAGTATGAAAGCTTCGATAACTACTGTATAGAGCGATTGAAATCCCTTGTTGTGCTGCGTTCGTGCGCATAGCAATATAGGCTGAGGCTGCATCAGGATGCAGCCTTTGACCGTGCTCTATTTCTTGTAACGGGAAAAAATGTTGGCCATAAAGGAGTGGGTAACTCATGCCAACAGGCCTTTCAACGTGAGATAGTACATTTGTTCAAGTTTTTCTAAATCACTTGTTCTGACACATTCGTTGACTTTGTGAATCGTTGCATTTACCGGTCCCAGTTCAATAACCTGGGCTCCCGTTTTAGCAATGAATCTTCCGTCTGAAGTGCCTCCGGTAGTTAATAATTTGGGCTGATGACTTACAACAGTTTTGACGGCATCATTAACTGCATTGACTAGTTCTCCACTTTGGGTCAGAAAAGGTTGTCCGTTAAATGTCCAGTCGATTGAATAATCGAGTCCTCTGGCATCTAAGATACTGTAGACGCGTTGAATAAGTTCTTGATCAGTGACTTCTGTTGAGTAACGAAAATTAAATTGTACGTTTAATTCACCAGGAATGACGTTTGATGCACCTGTGCCTGCGTGGATATTTGCGATTTGAAAACTTGTTGGCGGGAAAAATTCGTTTCCTTCGTCCCACTGTGTTTGGGCTAATTCAGCAATAGCAGGGGCTGTCCGATGAACAGGGTTATCTCCTAAATGAGGATAGGCAACGTGTCCTTGAATCCCTTCAACTTTCAGATCCCCGGTTAATGACCCTCGTCTACCATTTTTAACGACGTCACCAACAGTTTCTGTAGAGGATGGCTCTCCTACTATGCAGTAGTCGATTTGCTCATGTCTGGCTTGAAGTGTATCGACTACTTTCGTTGTTCCATTGATAAATGGTCCTTCTTCATCCGAAGTAATTAAGAAAGCAATTGATCCTTGATGATCTGGATAATCTGTTACAAAACGTTCTGTTGCTTTTATCATTGCTGCGAGCGAGCTTTTCATATCTGCAGCTCCTCGACCATATAAAAAACCGTCTATAATGGTTGGTTCAAAAGGAGGAGTATGCCAGAGTCGCTCAGGACCAGATGGAACCACATCGGTATGGCCGGCAAAGCAAAATAATGGGCCTGTGGTCCCGCGTCTTGCCCAAAGATTCGTTGTATCAGCAAAAATCATAGGTTCGAGCTTAAACTGATGTTTTTGAAGCCGTTCTGAAATCATATTTTGACAGCCACAATCATCAGGCGTTACTGAGGGGCGACGTATCAGTTCACAGGCGAGTTCAATAATGCTGTCTTGAGGCATAGATGAAAATCCTTAAGATTGAAATTGGGAGAAGAATTGGTGGTATAATTCGGGCTTAAAACCGATCAGATAATGGTCTTTAAAGACTAACAGTGGGCGTTTGATTAAAGTCGGATACTTTTCAAGTAAGTTCAGTACATTCTGACGGTTGAGCGCTTCTTTTTGTGTTTCATCGAGTTGCCGATAGGTGGTACTTCTCTTATTTAATAGCTTTTCCCATCCAAGTTGGCATTCGAACTCTTCAAGCATTGTCTGAGTCAAGCCATTTTTTCGGTAATCATGTAACTGATAGTTAATCTGTTGTTCATCTAACCAGCGACATGCTTTTTTGATCGTATCGCAGTTAGAAATACCATAAATAATAACGTTGGATTGAGGCATAATTATATCTACTTCATCGTTTTGGTCAGCATACCAGTGTTATTCCTGTGAGGGTAGTATTAGCACACCGTACTTTTACAATACAGATACGTTTACAGGCTAAATCAGTGAATATAGAATTAATTACAGACTGTTCTATTGTCATAAATCTTCATGTAAAGATTTATCCTGTAATTTGATCTTCCTTAAGTAATATATATCTTCTTAGATTTATTGAATAATCCATTTGAATTAATCTTTTTTATCAGTAAGCTTACAATTTTATTCGTCTCATTTGTATTAAGCAATTTTAGGTTTGGATAAGAAGTCACAATTTAATCACTATTTATCTATCTTGCATTTGGCATACGTCGATGTGTGATTTAAGTTCGGGTTCAGAGTTGGCTTGTAATAGCTGATTTAATGCTGAAACAGAGTTTAATCTTTGTCAGCAAAACTTTTCTATCCAAAGTTGAGGTTAAGTAGCTAAGAATACAATGAATCATTAGTAAAAATGAAGTCATTGCAGTAAGGCTATTGATTAATATTAACAAAATGGTTAAATAAATGGGTTTGTGTTAGACCGATAATAAGGATATCTATGGATTCGTATAGACGAACCTTTCAATCCAATGGATGTTATTTCTTCACACTCAAACAGTCTAGCAGCCAGCACGATTATTTTCTTCAATATGTTGGTTTATTGGAAAAGTCTCTGAGTGATGCTCTGTGTCGATATCCTGGAATTATTCAGGGAATGGTTGTATTGCCTGATCATCTACACTTGATGTTGACGTTTCCTAAAGGATGTCAGCATCATGATATATTGATTCAGGCATTTCGGAAGAATTTTGCGAAATATTTAGCAACATTAGGCGTTGTTCGTAGCTTTACGCCTTATCATCCCCGTAGTGTCTGGCAGTTGAATTACTGGCAGCATCAGATTAGCTCATCGCAAGAGTGGCAGTCGCACATAGATTATTTGCATTCTGACCCGATTCGTCATGGGTTAGTCAAACAGGCAATCGATTGGAGATATTCAAGCTTTCATCAATACGTTGAGGAAGGAGTTTTACCAGCAGACTGGTATATTGATGAAAATATTGACGGTGAATTTGGTGAGTGAGTCAGGTGTTAAATCCGGATTAGTGAAGCCTTTAAAATCGACAATAAAGGCTTCACTTCTATAAAAAGCAGATGTTTAAACCTGAAACTTGCTTATTAATTGTTTCTGATGAGAAGCCTGTTCACTTAGTGACTGGCTTTTTTTGCATTATCCAGAGCTCCCTGTTCTGTCTGATTCACTAATATCAATAATATTCGCGCTAATATCTTTTGTTGTTTTGTTGTTTTGTTGTTTTGTTGTTTTGTTGTTTTGTTGTTTTGTTGCGCTAGCAATCTGAATGTTCATTTCAACGATTTACCAGATTGAGTCATTCATTAAATATAACCCTTGTTCCGCTTTTCTGAGACTTTAATATTTGATTGTTTTGCTGACATTGACTTTGATAATGTCGACAACAGCCTGAATAAGTTTTTGCATAAGTTCAATCATGTTTTGAATCTCTTCAGTTGATTGTTTTGTACGACTGACTAATGAGAGAACTACATCAGCAACAATTGCGAACCCGCGACCTTGTTTTCCAGCCCGGCCAGCTTCGATTGCTGTGTTTAAAGCCAGATGGTTCGTTTGTTAGGCAATATCCTGAATTGTTTTTATAATGCTATTGATTTTTTGTCCATAGTTGTTAAGTTCCAAAGTGGTGGTGGATGCTTGCATTGTTATCAGCTACTTCGCTAAGTTGCTCTGCTCTTTTGACTAACGATATAAAAGTTTTTCTTAAATGTTCGATCAGATGGTTCAGGTATCCCTGGTTGGCCGAATTCATCTATTGAAGACTGGTCAAAATGAACTCGCATATTTCCCTGGGTCATCGTTATGCAGGATGAATGATTCTTGGTGAAGTTTTATAAGTTTCTCTGCAATTCACATGTGGTTTTTTCTTATTGATTGAATAGCCGTAATTTTACTATTTAAGATCTGATCCTGTTTGATGATACCCTTAGTAATATATTTAAGACTTGCTGATTACTTTGTTTAATCTTTTGATTCAGAGTATCTATTTCAACAATCGTAGGTGCATTAAATAGAGATATTACATATTGATTTTGTTGCAGAATTTCTACTTTGATAGCATTTTCTTTTTGTGATAAAAGACATGTTTCAGGTGTGAGTTAAATTATTCTGGATTTGATTTATGGAGTTATAATTGACAAATACAAGATCAAGCAGTGCCAGAAGCAAGACTATAAATCCACCGATAATTTTTTGAATCAGGCTAAGCGACATATCCAATACCCTTTTAAAGCGGTTTCTATTTGATCAGGTATTGTTGATAGTTAGTTAGTGTTACTAATCTGAATGGGATCCAATAAGTTGATTGTTCGTTTTGATTTTGCATTAATCGATAGCTGATTTTGACAGCTTGTTCTCCTTGACCTATTGCATCTTGCAAGACGGTTACGTCAAGATTACCTTTTTCCATTTCTCGAAGTGCATCTTGTGTCGCATCAATACCACCTGTTAAATAGCTCTTTGGATCGACCCCTGCATCTTGCATTGCTAATATGGCGCCAATAATCATTTCATCGTTATTGGCGACTAATATATTGAAATCGAGTTTATTTTTGAGCCATTTCTTAGTGATTTTATAAGCTTCATTGCGGCTCCAGTTGGCAACAGCTGTTGCAACCAGAGACATATTCGGATATTTGGCCAGGACGTCTTTGACATCTTGGGTTCTCATTATTGCAGCACTGTTGCTGGGAACTCCCGTCAGCAAGGCAACTTTGCCTTTATAGTGAGCTAATTTGGCGAGTTCTTCCATTTGCATCGTTCCTGATTCTTTCTCATTTGAGCCAACATAAATGGTTCCCGGTGGTAGTTGCTTCAGATTTGGAAAGGGTTCTTGGTTGATAAAAACAATGGGGATATTTTTAGCAGCATTAATTAATTGTTTCGTTTTTCGTGGATCATTACTGGTTGAAATAATAATGATTGCGTCAGCACCGACTTTAGCAAATTGTTTAACCTGTGCAAGTTGGTGTGTAAAGTTGCCATTAGGTATGTCGATGTAAGTATCATCACCGTATTGACCGGCTGTTTTTTCTACGCTGCCAATAATGATGTTTTGAAAGGTGTCTGCTTTATTTCCAGATACAGCAATAAATTTTGCAAGTGTTGGCGGTGACACAATCGCAAAAATTGTAATTAAGATGAGAGCTTTTGCTCTGTGAGAGAAACACTGTACAAAATGTGAAAGCCGGTGCATGTTCAGACTCCGTACGATTCAATTAGCGATACTGATGTCGATTGTTCTTGAATCAACTCTTTTAATAAATATAGTGAATGATGCAGGGAATGAGCAGAAAAAGGTTTTGCGTTGGATATTAAGATAGATGTTATCGTTAGATAATAAGTGAAACTAATCGGCTCAACATTTTGTGTAAAAAATATTGAGCCGATTCACAAATTAGAATTGTACTTGTTTACAAAAGAGCAGAAAAGCGTAAATTTGTTTTCAGAAAGGATTGTTACTATATACATATTTATATAGGCGAAACCTGATCAAAGTAGGCGTTAGATGTTTAAACGGCGCTAATTTTGATCAGGTTTTTTTATATCGTTTCCATGGGAATATCCCAATAGGATTGTTACCGTAAATCGGGCAAAACCTGAAAGGTACTGCATAACCGTAGTGCTTTTTCAGGTTTTTTTATTTTGTGGGATAGAAAAGTTATTCATTTAGATGAAGTGAAGAGGTAACTCTTATGGCTTATGAACAATTAGCTTCTGAAATTATAGAAGGAGTCGGAGGCTCTGATAATATCATCAGTTTGATTCATTGCGCGACACGGTTACGTTTTAAACTTTACGACGATAGTAAAGCCAATAAGGATGTGCTGAATCAGAATAGTGAAATTATTGCTGTCGTTGAGAGTGGTGGTCAGTTTCAAATCGTGATCGGAAATCAGGTGGGACAGGTCTTTGAGGCATTACAGGGAGGCTCGGTTTCTACAGGCAGAATAAAATCTGAATGTAGCCAAAAACATAATGGTGCATTTGCACTTTTTATCGATATTATTTCAGGGATTTTCACACCGTTACTCGGTGTGATGGCTGCTTCCGGTATTTTAAAAGGTTTGTTAGCTTTGGCTGTAGCTACCAGTGTGTTAACAACGACCCAGGGGTCTTATAAGATTTTATTTGCAGCCAGTGACGCTCTTTTTTATTTTTTTCCCATCATTCTTGGATACACAGCTGGAGTTAAGTTCAGTGCTAATCCATTTATTACAATGGTGATTGGTGGGGCATTAGTATACCCCGATATGGTCGGAGCCTTTCATGCTTCTCAGGTAGCTGGTGCAAGTGCATTACACTTTTTGGGGATCCCTGTTATTTTGATGAATTATACATCATCTGTTATTCCGATTATTTGTGCTGCTTGGGTCAGTAGCCGGTTTGAAACGCTATTCAATCGTATTTTACCGCTATCGGTGAAGAATTTTTTCTCGCCACTCTTTTGCCTGATTATTGTTGTTCCTTTGACCTTTTTAGTCATTGGACCTGTTGCCACCTGGTTAAGCCTGTTGTTAGCTCATGGTTATGAATGGATTTACTTAGTGAGCCCCGTGATTGCTGGTCTTGTGATGGGAGCGTGTTGGCAGATTTTTGTGATATTTGGTTTGCATTGGGGGTTTGTTCCGATTGTTATCAATAATTTGAGTGTATTTGGTTCTGATACAATGTTGCCACTGTTGATTCCCGCTGTGTTAGCTCAAGCTGGTGCTGCTTTAGGTATTTTCCTTAGAACTCGTGATGCGAAAGTCCGGACATTAGCTGCATCTTGTTTTACATCTGGAATTTTTGGCATCACTGAACCTGCTATTTACGGATTGAATTTGCCTCGTAAACGGCCATTTATATTTGGTTGTATTGGTGGCGCGATCGGCGCTGCAATTATCGGCTTTTTCCATACCCATATTTATTCGTTTGGCTTACCGAGTATTTTGACTTTTCCACAATTAATTCCAGGTAGTGGTGTTAATTCAAGTGTATGGGCTGCGGTTATTGCATCATTTGCCTCTATTTTGATAGCTGCTGTACTGACATTTTTCTTCGGTGTTAAAGATGAGCTACCTGTAGATGAATCTCATGTCGAAGAGGCTGCTGTTCAGCAAATGGATCAGCATGTACATCAATAAGAGAATGGATAGTAATTAAATAGTTAATAGACAGTTGAGGAGTTATCGTATGAGTTTTCGGTTTCCGGATTCATTTCTCTGGGGAGGTGCGGTTGCAGCAAACCAGATTGAAGGAAGTCATCAAACTGATGGCAAGGGGTTGTCTACCTCTGATGTTCAGCCTCATGGTGCATTTGGTGAGATCGTTAAACGGCACAATGGTGACTTTAATATCAAAGATCTTGCGATTGATTTTTACCATCGTTATCCAGAAGATATTGCTTTATTTGCAGAGATGGGGTTCACCTGTTTTAGATTATCAATAGCGTGGAGTCGAATCTTTCCTAAAGGAAATGAAGAGGCTCCGAATGAAGCTGGTTTAGCATATTATGATCGAATCTTTGATGAATTGGGTAAATATGGTATTACGCCGTTAGTGACTCTGTCGCATTATGAAATGCCTCTGTATCTGGCTGAACATTATCAAGGATGGGCGAGTCGTGAGATTATTGAATTTTTTGAACGATATTCCAGAGTCGTTTTTACCCGTTATGGGCAGAAGGTTAAGCACTGGCTGACTTTCAATGAGATTAACGTGACATTACATGAACCGTTTACAGGTTCTGGATTACCAAGAGATTGTTCTGAGCAGGTGCGCTATCAGGCTATCCATCATCAATTAGTTGCCAGTGCTAAAGCTGTTAAGGCCTGTCATGAAATAATTCCTGATGCCAAGATTGGCAATATGATGCTTGGCGCTTTAATCTATCCATTGACCTGTCATCCTGAAGATATTCTTAAAGCTCAGGAACAAAATCATGACTGGTTATTTTTCGGTGATGTT
This sequence comes from Candidatus Celerinatantimonas neptuna, assembly GCA_911810475.1. Taxonomy (NCBI): domain Bacteria; kingdom Pseudomonadati; phylum Pseudomonadota; class Gammaproteobacteria; family Celerinatantimonadaceae; genus Celerinatantimonas; species Candidatus Celerinatantimonas neptuna. The sequence continues at coordinate 499,261 of OU461276.1, read as the reverse complement.
CAGGCACGAGGTTATTATCCCAGTTATGTGTCGCGCAAATTTGCACGATTAGGTGTTCAGTTGAATATTACTGATGATGACTGTGATTCATTAAAAGAAACCGTTGATTTTATCTCGTTTAGTTATTATATGACTGGTTGTGCCAGTCATGATCCCAAAGAACAACAGAATGCCAAAGGCAATATGTTAAGGATGCTAGCCAATCCTTATTTGGAGGCGTCTGAATGGGGGTGGCAGATTGATCCGAAAGGTTTGAGAGTATTATTGAATATGCTTTGGGATCGTTATCAGAAACCTTTGTTTGTGGTTGAAAATGGATTAGGTGCTAAAGATATACCGAATGAACAGGGGGATGTTGAAGATGACTATCGAATTAATTATCTCAATGCGCATCTGTTTCAGGTTGGTGAAGCGATTCAAGATGGCGTCGAGGTGATGGGATATACCTGTTGGGGGCCGATTGATTTAGTGAGTGCATCTACGGCACAGATGTCTAAACGTTATGGATTCATTTATGTCGATCGAGATGATAAAGGGCATGGCTCTTTTGAGCGTAGACGGAAAAAGAGTTTCTTCTGGTATCAGAAAGTGATTGCTTCAAAAGGTGCCTCGTTGAGTTCACCTGATCGTTAATTTTTGTAGCAATCTTATATAAATCAAAAAATAAATATCAGTGATGGATAAGTCATTATCTATTTAAATCAGGGATGACATTCGATTATAAATAATTTTAATAGTCTTCATCGGATTTAGCTTATTCATTCTGAGCATTCATCTGGCAAGCAGTAAAACGTATGGTAACAAGCCTTTTATTGAGTCATAAATCGGCTCAAGAGGGTTTGTGTGCTTAAAAAATAACAAATGATAAGGATATATCATGAATCAGCACATTGAGGTCCCTTCTTTTCGAATAATGCCTTTGGCATTATCGTTGATTATGTTTGGGGTTGGAGGAATATTCTCAGTTGTTCAGGCTAAACCATTAACGGTTCAACAACAGCTAACACAGCTTCAATCACAGCTTAGAGAAACTCAGATGAAGTTGGCTGAGTTGGCTAAGCAGCAAAAAAAGCAAAATACCGGAGCACAGTCTCCACAACAAATAAAACCATCAGCTCATTTTGTGGCTCAAGTACCAAAACAAACTAAAGGGAATAGGCCTGTTTTGACTCAACAGGTTCCGGCCGATAAAGGTTTTTCTTATACAGGGTATTTTCGTGGTGGATGGGCCGATAGTAGTGATGGTGCTCCTCAATCCTGGGCTATTGGCTCGCTTGGTCGGTTTGGTAATGAATATGGTGGCTGGTTTGATCTTGCTTTAAATCAACGTATTTATCAGCGTGATGGCCGAAGTGTTAAAGCTGTTGTCCAGCTAGATGGTAATGAAACACAATCGCATGCATCTGGTATCTTTGGGGATGGAAACGATGGTGGAACATACAATAATGACAGTTATCTACAGTTTTCCGATATGTATGTTCAGGCGAAAGGATTTATACCCTGGCTGCCTGGATCAAGTCTTTGGGTTGGACGTCATTATTTAAAATCGTATGAAATTCAGATGCTAGATTGGAAGAGTTATAAAACCAATGCCGGTGGAGGTGTCGGATTAGAAAATGTGAAGCTACCTGTTGGGTATTTAAATATGGCTCTATTGCGACAGGATTTTGATTACATCGATAAAACGGGGGCAGATAATGGGATTAATTTAAATACCAATACAGTTGATTTTCGTTACAAAGCAATTCCTTTATGGGCAGATCTACATTTGGAACTGGATAGTAAATATCAGTTTGCTAATAAATCGAGGGCAGTCCGTACAGCTGAAAATTCTGGAAATTATTATTCAGTACATAATGCTTATATTGTCACAGGTATTGTTCATCAACCGTTAAAGCATGATGGATTTAACGAATATACGCTGCAATATGCAACAAATTCCATAGCGAGTAATTTTGCTAATATTACGGGTGCTAATCCGAATTTTGGCGTTTCTGTAAATGATTATAAAGGTGAGCATACGGATGGACATGCCTGGCGGATAATCTCTCAGGGTGAAATGTATTTTTTCCATCAGAATATGGAGATGGCGCATGCATTTGTGTATGCCCAGGGGCATGATTTGTACAGTTATGCACAAAGTGCAGCGCATATGGATTTTAAATCTGCCCGGGCTGTGATTCGTCCTGCTTATATTTGGGATCAATATAATCAGACCGGAGTTGAGCTGGGTTACTTTAATCAGACTAATACGGTTAATCATAAAAACTATCATGAGTCTGGTTATAAAGTAACGCTTTTCCATTCATTTAAAGTTGCGACAAGTATGCTGCGTTCACGTCCTGATTTACGTTTCTATACTACTTATATGAAGGTTCTGGACAATGACATTGATTCTCAGCAGTTTGATGGGAATAAAGATCATCAGTTAAGTTTTGGTGCTCAGGCTGAAATCTGGTGGATGTAACAAGTGTTTTATTAATAAGTTTGTAGGTTATATCTGATTTCAGACGGTTCATTGTTGCTTCATTAGTGGATTCAAATGGGGGAATCACAAGATGCGTTTTATTCAATGGGGTATATGGTTTCTTTTATGGTTGAGTGGAAGTGTTTATGCCGCATCTCCTGGGCCAGTTGTTCATTTTCAACAAACGACTGTTCAGGGAATTTATCAAGGTCAGGTGGCTGCTTTTTTGGGGATCCCTTATGCGCAGGCTCCAGTTGGAAAACTGCGCTGGCAGTTGCCGAAGAAAATTTTGGCTTATGGTCCTCAGCTTGATGCGACCAAAATGGGGACTGTTTGTCCGCAATTTCAAAACGGTAAATTTATCGGTAAAGAAAATTGTCTGAATTTGAACATCTATCGTCCGAAAGCAAATCATCTGTTACCCGTGTTGGTTTATATTCATGGTGGAAATAATCAGGCCGGCAAAGCACAGGAATTTAATCCGATAGACTTGGCTAAATCACTAAATGCTGTGATTGTGATGATTAATTATCGCTTGGGGGTTTTGGGTTTTAATCCGATGAAAGCGATTAAAACCAATAATCCAATTCAGTCATCCGGAAATTTTGGGTTATTGGATCAGGCTGCTGCGTTGGATTGGGTGCACACTAATATTCGCCAATTTGGAGGGTGTTCAGATCAGGTTACTGTAGCTGGGTTTTCTGCTGGAGGTCGAGATGTGATGGCTATGCTTATTTCACCTGTTTTTAAAGGGAAATTTCAGCATGCAATTGTCTTTAGTGGTGGTATGACAACTGCTGGGATGAGCCAAAGTCAACAAGTGTTTTTAAATGCTTTTGCCCCTCTGGTTGTGAAGGAGCATATCAAAGCGAATTTGGCAGAGGCTAAAGCATGGCTTCGACAGGGTGGTCATTCGATTCGCCATTATCTTCAGCAAATGGATGCGAAGCATTTGGCTGGGTTGATGCGCAATGCTGGGATTCGTATGAGTGCTTTTCCTCATCTTTATCGCGATGGTTATGTATTACCTAAAGTTGGGTTTAATACAACCCGGTTTAACTCTGTTCCAGTGATGATGCTTTCTGGTGAGAATGAATTTTCTATATTTGCATTAACGAGTCATTATTTTTCAAAAGCGTTTCATGATGGCTCTCTGGCTAAAACCCCCGCATTATTACAACAATATCAATTTGTATTTCATTACGGAGGGCAATTGTATAGTTTGTTCAATGTGCAGTTGTCTGCTCAAAGAATGTATTCCCATTATTTAGCGCCTATTTATGGAACTGAAGTGCAGTTTGGAACAGATCCCTATGTGAGTGGCCATAAAATGGCCTTGTTGGGATCGTTTCATGGGGTCTTTATGCCATTACTGGATAAAATGCGATATCAACGGTTTATCGGTAATGCCTTTCAAAAACCAGGGGCAATTGACTTGTCTTACACGTTTCGGCGTTACTTATTTCATTTTATTCGGAGTGGAAATCCAAACGGAAAAGGGCTCCCTCAGTGGTTACGTTGGACACCGCAACATAATCGGCAGGGCAAAGCACTGTTAATGTTAAATGCTAATTTACATCGGGCATTGATTTATATGTCGTCCAAAACATATGATCAACATGATGTGATGAATGCTATAAAACAGGATCATCATCTTTCTGAATCGGTGAAATACCAGCTCATTAATCAGGTCTTAAATGGTCGTTGGTTTAGTTCTCTGTTGGATAAAACGTTTCATAATCCTTCGTTGTGGCCGTCATCCGTTAAGGGTCAACGTTAAGTTAATCAGAATGATAAGGAATTTTTAGGAGAAGCTTATTATTCTCAGTGGTATTGGGAGGGACATTAATGCGGGTTCTATTTATCACATTGTGTTTTTCACTGGTGAGTTGTGGTGTTTTGGCTCAACAGCGCGGACCCATTGTGCAATTGAAATCTGGTCGTATCGAAGGAGAGTATAAACATCATGTCGATTCGTTTTTAGGTATCCCATATGCCAGAGCGCCTATTGGCCAATTACGTTGGCAACGCCCTCTTTCCGTTGTTCCTTGGAAGGGGATCCGATTGGCGACTTCTTTTGGACCAGGGTGTATGCAAAAGCCATATAAAGGTGATATGGCCCCACCTGTTAAGGCATTTAGTGAAGATTGCCTGACCGTTAATGTTTGGCGACCTCATCATTTTTCTGCTCCATTACCTGTGATGGTTTGGGTCCATGGCGGAGGGTTTGTCAATGGGGGAAGCTCTCCGGCTATATACTCTGGGGCTGGTTTTGCCAGAAGTGGCGTGATTTTGGTTAGTTTTAACTATCGATTAGGGCGGTTTGGCTTTTTTGCCCATCCGTCATTAAATGACAATCTGTTTCGGGGTAATTATGGTTTTATGGACCAGATTAAGGTATTGCGATGGGTTCAGGATAATATTATGTCATTTGGCGGGGATCCGAACAATGTGACATTGTTCGGTGAATCGGCTGGTGGTTATTCGGGCAATATGCTTTTGACCAGCCATTACAGCCGTAATTTATTTAATAAGGCTATTATTGAATCGGGAAATGGACGATATAACATAACGCCCCATCTTACCTGGAAACCGGCTTCTGACACTGGGGTTGATTTTGCCAGAGAATACGGAATAACAGGCAACGGTAAGCAAGCACTGACTAAGTTGCGAGCGTTATCGGCAAAAGAGATTCTTGGCGGTGTGAATCTTTCAAACTTTAAGTCGTTAGATAAAAACTATGCAGGCCCCATGATTGATGGTCGCATTGTAAGCGAGCCTCCACAGCAGGCCTATCGTTCGGGTGATTATATGCATATTCCTGTCTTAATCGGTGCTAATTCGATGGACTTCGGTGGAGTAGAAGGCCATCCGAAGACAAGAGATGCAGTATTTCGCCAATATGGAATGGATCCGAATATTGCGAATCAGGTTTATCCTAAAGATATGTCAGTGAATGTGTTAAATGATCGAATAGCCATGCAAAAACTGATGATTGAGCCGGCTCGTTTTGTGGCAAAAGCTCTATCTGCTCATCACACACCTGTCTGGGAGTATCGATTCGGCTATATTGCCACTGAGAAACAAAGGAAATGGTCGGGGGCGATACATGCGTCGGAAATTCCTTATGTGTTTAACACATTAAATGCGGCATATCCGAAGGTCGTGACGACATCAGATCAAAAGATGGCGAAATTAATGCACCAGTATTGGGTTAATTTTGCTAAAACGGGTAATCCCAATGGGGCTGGATTACCTGAATGGCCTCAATATCGCCGCCAGCAGGATCGGTTGTTCTGGTTTTCCCCTAAAGGAGTGGCAAATAGTCGGGCTATTGTTGATCCTCAAAAAGTGCAACTTGATTTGGTCGCGAAGACTCAGCATTAGAGGTCGTTTTTATAGACTTTAGTGCTGGTTAATCGGCTCTATCATATGGATTGGCTTCTTGTCCCTGCTAAGTCAGGAACAATTTTGTATATGGAATATAAGATGAAATTCAAGATTTGCTTGGTGCTGCTTTGATCATTTTCTTATTCAGAATTGAGACTATCGCGTGATTGTGGCCAGTGGCGTTCGATAAATATGCGAATGGGTGTGGGTAAACCAAGCGTTTCGATTTGTTCTCGATTGAAGAATGCTCCGCTATGGTGGTCTGATTTATCAGAAGGAACGACTTGAGCATCTAATTTATAATGGCTGAAGGTATGTTTAAAGTAGCCTAAGGCTGGCCTTGGTTCAGCTATTTCATGGTCATTTGCCTGAGGTAAACACCAAAGTCCTCCCCAGATCCCTGGTGATGGACGTTTTTGAAGATAGAGTTTGTTTTGCTGTTGTATCCAATAAAAACAAGCCGCTTTGACTGGCTGATGTTTTTTGGGTTTTGGGGTTGGTAATTTCGCTGTCCGGCCCGTCTGATGTGCCTGGCAGGTGGCGATAAGAGGGCAATGTGGGCAATTCGGATTTTTAGCCGTGCAGAGCGTTGCTCCCATATCCAATAGTGATTGTGCATAAGCCCGGCAATCATTTGCTAACGTATATTGCTGCGCGTAGTCCCATAGTTGCCGGTTGACAGCCGTTGTTGTTGGTACGCCTTCGATGGCAAAATATCGACAGAATAATCGTCTGACATTACCGTCGACTATTGGGCCCGGTTCGTTATAGGCAAATGAGACAATGGCTCCGGCTGTATAGCGACCGATTCCTGGGATTTGTTCGATTTGTTTGAGTGTCTTTGGATAATGCCCTGAAAACTCCTTGATTAAGTATTGCGCTGCTTTTTGCAGATTTCTGGCCCGGGAGTAATAACCTAAGCCCTGCCAATGCAGCATCACTTCATCTTCATTTGCCTGAGCTAGAGCTTCTAGATTAGGAAAACTTTCCATCCAACGTTGATAGTAAGGAATGACTGTCAATACCTGTGTCTGCTGAAGCATAATCTCAGAAATATGAACAGAATAAGGCGTTGGGTTTAATTGCCATGGCAGATCATGGCGTCCATATTTTGTTGCCCATTGAACGAGCTTTGAGTGGAATTGTTGTGGCGGTAAAGTCTTTTTCATGGCAATTTTTAAGTGATTTCCGGCGTACTATAACATGCTAATGAGGCAGTAAAAACCATGTGTTTGCTATGGAGAAATACTTAATAAATGCCCTCAATATTCGCTGGTTTTACTATTTAATCTTAACTTGGGTTTAAGACAAATTTGTTCTGCCATAGCTATTCGATGGTAAATGAATTTAACGCCAAAATCGGGCGTGAGAGTTTGTTGAAAAGTCGTCTTTATCTATAAGTCCATTTAAGATAAATAATCAGTCGGTAATTCGGTTGTTGTTTTAAGTGTCTCCATGGCAAAGGCTGAGCTGATATCAGAGAACTCTAGTTTTTCTATCAATTGATTATAAATGCGATCATAACTATTTATATCAGTGACAACAACTTGTAGAAGATAGTCAATGTCGCCACTCATACGATGTGCTTCTATAATCTCGGGTATATCTGCGACTACTTTTTTAAATTGGGATAACCAGTTTCGACTGTGTGAACCCGTTTTTACGGCAACAAAAACAGTCACGCCCAGATTCAGTTTTTCTCGGTCTAACAATGCAACTTTTTTTCGTATAAAACCTTGTTGTTCTAATTTTTGAATACGTCTCCAACAAGGCGTTTGTGATAAGCCAACACGTTCGGCGATGGTTTGAAGTGGGAGTGTGACATCCCTTTGGAGCAAGGTTAGTATAAGTCGGTCTTTGCTGTCTAAAGTCATCATTCCACCTTTTAGAATATAATAGAAATATTTTTCTATTATAGGATTGTTCAATAGGTATATTTTTTCAATAGATGCTTCTTTTGCAAGATGCTTTGCAATAATTTTCTGTTTTTATCATTGTATTCTGGAGTTATCGGTGGCTTAGACAGTAAGGATTGTTCGGTGATGGAATCTTCAAAGCTTTATCTTGATGCGTTAAAGAGTGCTTTAAAACCGGCATGGGGGTGTACAGAACCTTTAACGGTTGCTCTGGCAAGTGCCCATGCCAGAGCATGGTGCCAGGGTGATATCTGTTCTCTTGATATTGAAGTGAGCGCTAACCTTTATAAAAATGCTGCTGGAGTTTTCGTTCCGGGAACGGGGATGACCGGACTTACCATTGCAGCGGCTGCCGGATGGTTTGGGGGCGATGCTAAGGCTGGTCTTGAAGTTTTGGCTCATTTGGAATCTGATCCCCTTCGCCGTGCCAAATCAATGTTAGCGCATCAAAAGGTCCAGGTTCGTTACATTGAACATGAAGATGTTTTTTATACCCGTTTAGAAGCGCATACAACTGATGAGCAATGTGTGGTTAAAATGGGGGGGCAGCATGATCATTTAGTATCGGTTGAACTAAATGGTGGATTGATGCTGGAACAGCCGATGTTATGCTCGTCAATCTCCCAAAAGTTGAATGATGGTTGGCAGGTTGCGGAAATTGTCTCTTTTTGTGAAACGGTTAATCTGGATGAGTTAGGGGTTGTGCAGCAATCTGCTGATTTGAATAGTGCTTTAAGTCAGGCCGGGCTTAAAACTTCATATGGCCTTGCTATAGGTCTGGGGTTGCAGCAGCAACAACAAAATGGATTTATAAGTAATGATTTAAGCAGTAGAGCAATGATAGCCAGTGCTGCAGCTAGTGATGCCCGTATGGCTGGGGCAACTTTACCAGCGATGAGTAATTCTGGCAGTGGTAATCAAGGAATTGCTGCAACAATGCCCGTTGTTGCTGTGGCTGATGCAATTAATGCTGATTTTGAGCATCGCTTGAGAGCATTAACAATGAGTCATTTGTTAGCTGTTTATATAAAAAAAATGCAAACGCCACTGTCGGCCCTTTGTGCCGCGACAACGGCCGCGATGGGAGCTGCTGCGGCAATTAACTGGTTATTAGGTGGCACGCTTAAACAAATTGAAGAGACAATTCGGTATATGGTGGGAGATATTAGTGGTATTTATTGTGATGGTGCTAAACCTGGCTGTGCTTTAAAGGTTTCTACCGGAGCTTCAGCCGCGGTGAAGGCAGCATTACTCGGGCTGTCTGGAAAGGCTCCCAGAGCGGATGGTGTTCTTGAACAGTCGGTTGATGCTTCCTTAGCAAATTTAGGAAAGCTGACTTTTGATTCACTTAAAGCGACGGATCAACAGATAGTTCACTGGATTGCTGAGCGTCAGTCATTAATTGTGTCTTGAATGTCATCTGGTCACTATAATAGCGAGTTGCGGGGTTTGGTGCGGATAGGATTCATCTATCATTTGTCTTGCGATTCGTGCTACTTTTTGGATAATGCGCGGATGAAATTGTCTATGGTGGAACGAAAAAGCAGATGAGCGATGTAGATGAAAATCGTCTTGAGGATGGAAGGACGAAACGAATCGTACGGAGTTTTGTAAAAAGAGAAGGTCGGTTAAGTAATCGACAGGCTCACGCATTAGAACAATTTTTACCTGTTTTCGGGTTGCCATATCAGTCTCATCCTTATGATTTTAATGAAATATTCGGCCGTGTTGCTCCCAGAGTATTGGAAATTGGTTTTGGTATGGGAAAATCATTGGTTCAAATGGCGCAAGAGAATCCTCAGTTGGATTTCATCGGAATTGAAGTGCATCGCCCGGGGGTTGGGGCCTGTTTAGCTGATTTATCTGATCTTGGATTAACCAATTTACGGGTCATTGAACATGATGCAGTTGAAGTTTTAAAAGATGCAGTTGCTGATGATAGCCTGGAGCGTTTACAGCTTTATTTTCCCGATCCATGGCATAAAAAACGTCATCATAAACGCCGAATTGTGCAAATTGATTTCGCTGATTTAGTTCGTCATAAATTAAAAATAGATGGCGTGTTTCATATGGCGACTGATTGGCAAAACTATGCTGAGCATATGTTAGAAGTGATGTCTCAGGCATCTGGCTATCAAAATCTGTCATTACAGGATAATTATGTTGAACGGCCACGGTGGCGTCCCCTGACTAAGTTTGAAAACCGGGGACAGAAACTCGGACATGGTGTCTGGGATCTGATGTTCAAACGGAGTGAGTAACCTCCATTGTTTGAGCTTAGTTTTCGCTGATAAACAGATCCAAAAGATCGTTGAGAAATAAATGGCCTCTCTGAGTGACCAGCCAGTCATTTTCACGTTCTTTAATTAACCCCAATTTTATACCTTGATTGATCGGCGTTGCCACAGAGGATAGCGGCAGTCCGGTCAGTTCAATAAATTCCGATTTAGGTACTGGCTCAAATAAGCGAAAACGATTGAGAAAATATTCAAACGGGCGTTCAGTTTCGGTAATTGTCCAGCATTGATCGAGTGGATCTCGTTTTGGAGTTAGATAGCCTTTCGGATGTCGGACTTTGACTCTGCGAGTGAGCGTATTCTGAGCAGGTTCAGTGAGCTTGCCATGAGCACCGCAGCCAATTCCAATATAATCCCCAAAACGCCAATAGTTTAAATTGTGTCTGGCACGATCATTTCCTCTGCCATATGCTGAAATTTCATATTGTTCATAACCATGCGTTGCTAATAGCTGTTTCCCGGCGATTTCTATATCCCATAAACGTTCGTCATCAGGGAGTTTGGGAGTCCGGCTGGCGAAGGCTGTGTTGGGCTCAATCGTAAGTTGGTACCAACTGATGTGAGTGGGTTCAAGAGCTATCGCCTGCTTTAGGTCGGCTGTCGCCTGGTTGGCATCCTGATAAGGTAAGCCATGCATTAGGTCGAGATTTAATCGTTTAAAACCGACATTTCTTGCCATTTTAATTGCAGCGATTGCTTGCTTTGAATCATGAATACGACCGAGTCGTTTTAGCTGTTGATCATCAAAGCTTTGGATTCCGAGTGATAGTCTGTTGATTCCGGCTTGGAAATATTCTTTAAAGCGTTTGGCTTCTGCTGTTCCGGGATTGGCTTCCATTGTGATTTCTATATTTTGTTCACAAGTAAAACGTTTCGTTATCCCACTTAATAAATCAGCGATGGATTGTCCACTAAGTAAACTGGGAGTTCCTCCACCAATAAAGATGCTATGTAGAGCACGACCTTGTACCCAGGAGAGCTCATGGTCCAGATCGCTTATTAATGCATCAATATAAGCTTTTTGAGGTAATTCACCCTGGTGAGCATGGGAGTTGAAGTCGCAGTAGGGGCATTTTTGTACACACCAGGGAATATGGATATATAACGAAAGTTTGGGCAAGCGTAGCATAAATTTCAGGCTCATAGGTTTTGAGTTGTGTTGTTGTATCGTTAACCTGTAGAACAGCAACTATTTTAGCATCGTAAATTGTTTGATGAGCTGATCTAAGGCTTGTCCTCGATGGCTGACTTTATTTTTTTCAGCTGGCTTAAGTTCGGCCGAGGTTATGCTCATTCCGTTTGGATAAAAAATCGGATCATAGCCAAAGCCATTTGAGCCATGACATTGATGGGCTATCCGACCATGCCATTGTCCATGACAGATAAGAGGTGTGGGGTCATCGGCATGTTTTAAATAGACTAATACACAATGAAAACTGGCTTGTCTGTTTTCATCAGATGTATTTTTTAGCTTTTCCAGAAGTTTTTCGATGTTGGTTTGGTCGGTAGCCGATGGTCCACTAAAGCGGGCTGAGTATATTCCTGGTGCACCATCAAGAGCATCAACGGTTAAACCAGAATCATCGGCAATAGCAGGTAATCCTGTTGTTGTGGCTGCATGGCGTGCTTTGATTATCGCATTTTCGACAAATGTTGTTCCGGTTTCTTCGGCATTTGTCACATTGAATTGAGATTGTGGTACGACAGTCATTTTGTGTGGTGTCAAAATAGATTGTAATTCGGCGACTTTACCCTGATTCGATGTCGCAAGTACGATTTTGGTCATCGGCTTTTTTAACTAGTTGCTTATGAAATGTGGGCATCATAAACGAATTAATCAGCTTTTAACATAGCTTGAAGGAAGCTTCAGAAGTGCTGTGTGAGCATAATACGAATAAGAATAAAAAGGGGAAAAATCCCCCTTTAAATTTGTTTATATTAGAAAGAGGTTCGTTTATAGCGACGATATTCAGGAATCCAGAAATTGTTTTCAATGGACTGATGTAAATAATCATCACTAATTTTAGGCGCTAAACCTTCTGCGATCGCTTGTTTAGCAACTGCAAATGCGATGTCTTTGCTAAGCTCCTGGATTTCATCCAATGGTGGTAATAAGCAACCTTCGCTATCTTTAGCTAGGGGAGAGTGCTCAGCCAGTGTGCGACTTGCTGCCATTAGCATTTCATCGGTAATCCGGGTAATTTGTGCAGCAATAACAGCAAGACCAACACCTGGGAAGATATAGCTGTTGTTACACTGAGCAATTGGGTAGCTTTTGTCGCCAAAATGAACATCAGCGAATGGGCTCCCTGTGGCAACCAGAGCATGTCCGTCTGTCCAACGAAGAATATCTTCAGGGCGGGCTTCAATCCGGCTGGTCGGATTTGACATAGGGAAGATAATGGGGCGATTGCAATAACTGTTCATTTTACGGATTAGTTCTTCAGTAAACAGGCCGCTGGCACCAGAAACCCCAATTAATATAGTAGGTTGACCATGCTCAACGACTTGCTGTAGTGATATGCTATCACCTTCAATTTCCCATTGTTTAAGCAAATTAGCTGCTTGAGCCAAAGGTTTTTGGAATGATTGCAGGTTTGGCATGTTATCTTGTAACAGACCCCACCGGTCAACCATAAATACCTGTTTACGAGCCTGGGCTTCATTAATGCCTTCATTGACCATTGCCCGGATAATTGCCTCTGCGATACCGCAACCTGCTGAACCGGCACCGGCAAAACAGATGCGTTGTGCACTTAGTTTTTCGCCATTGGCTTTACAGGCTGCAAGTAGAGAACCAACTGCAATGGATGCTGTTCCTTGAATATCATCGTTGAAGCAGCAGAGCTCGTCACGGTAACGATCCAGTAATGGATTTGCATTTGCCTGGGCAAAATCTTCGAATTGAATCAGGCAATCTGGCCAGCGAACTTTTACAGCCTGGATAAATTGGTCAACAAATTTGTCGTATTCTTCACCGCTGATACGAGCATGACGCCATCCCATATACATTGGGTCATCGAGAAGATGTTGATTGTTGGTCCCGACATCTAAAATGACAGGTTGGGTGTAGGCTGGGCTAATACCGCCACATGCAGTATAGAGTGATAATTTTCCGATTGGGATACCCATTCCACCGATACCCTGATCGCCGAGGCCTAAGATCCTTTCTCCATCTGTGACTACAATGACTTTAACATTATGACGTGTTGCATTGTTCAGAACTTCTTCGATGTGCTCACGGTTAGGATAAGAGATAAAAAGTCCGCGTGAACGGCGATAAATGTTTGAGAATTGTTCACAAGCCATGCCAACGGTCGGGGTATAGATAATTGGCATCATTTCCGCAATATTTTCGGTGACTAATCGATAGAAAAGCGTTTCATTGGTATCTTGGATATTACGTAGAAATATGTGTTTGTTTAGATCACTACGAAAACTACGATATTGTTCCAGAGCCCTTTGTGTTTGTTCTTCAATGGTTTCTATCGATTGAGGAAGTAAGCCTTCTAAGTTAAAGGAAATCCGTTCTTCATTAGTGAAGGCATTTCCTTTATTGAGTAGTGGGGTTTCGAGCAAGGCTGGTCCCGCATAAGGGATATAAATAGGACGTTTTAAATTTTCCATAGTAAAAGTTTACCGCTTAGAAAAGTTTTGGATGATTTAGGTATAGGTATTGTGGCATAAATAAAATGTTAATAAATTGCAAAAAATACGCTATCTTCCATGATCATCTAAAAAATTAGATATGCATCGATTAACTGATAAGGCCAAATACGCAACACAGAAGATTGTACTCCTATAAATTTTTATTTATCACTAGAAAAGTGTAATTTTAATTGAATTTAATGCATGAAAAGGTGAGGTTGATGTTATTTTCGTCATGTTTTATTACAAAAATTAATTGAGAACTTGATGAAACTTATTCTCTTTTTAATTTTAGTGGTGGAAGTGTTAAATAACTAAATTTTGTTAAGGTTGTCTGGTTATGAATTAATTAACTTTGGCCTGTTTTTTGATTGAAAGGTGATGTGTTTTTAGTTAAATTCAAAGAGTTATTATTGTCGGTATTTATTTGTATCAAGGATGTGAACGAGTCTTATTAAGGTTACATACTTAAGATTTGCTAAGCATGTAACCTGTGTCCATTCAGTAAAGTTAAATTTCAATACTTCAACATATTCTGGTGGATAAAAATAATCGGCTACAGACTAAAATGTCCGACAAGATGACTAAGGCTGTTTGCCAGATTGTGAAGTTCCTGACTTGCTTGTGCTAACTCGTCGGCCGTTTGAGTGGTAGCTTCATTGATTTGATTCATCCCTTCAATGTTGGTATTAATGTTATGTACAGCTGCTGCCTGTTCTTCTGTTGCAGTGGCAACCTGTCTGTTTCGATCATTCATATCTTGAATATGGGTCTGAATTTCAGTGAGCACTGATACAGCTTCATCGGAAGCACAGACTCCTTGTTCTGTTGCCTGTTGGCCGGTCTGCATGGCATTGACGGCATCCTGACTATCAATTTGTAATTCATCAATGATGGTTTTGATCTGAGTCGCTGATTCTGCGGTTCGTTGAGCCAGATTTCGCACTTCGTCAGCAACAACCGCGAAACCTCTGCCGTGTTCACCAGCTCTGGCTGCTTCAATGGCTGCATTGAGTGCCAATAGGTTAGTTTGTTCAGAGACACTTTGAATCACATCAAGAATTGAACCAATTTTATCTGTTGTTGAGGCTAGGTTTTTTACTTGTGAGGTCGCATTATTCATATTTTCTGCTAAATGATGAATAGTATTTTTTGTCTGATGGACGACCTGACTACCTTTGTCTACATTTTCTGATGCTTGCTTTGCAGAATCTGATGCGGTTGCGGCATTACTGGCAATTTCACTAATTGTTGCTCCCATTTGGTTCATGGCTGTGACAATCTGTAATGACTGAGCATGTTGGTTTTGGCTGTTATTGTGGGTGGTTGAGGCTCTTTGGGAGACACTTTTTGCTTCAAGTTGTAATTGTTCGCTGGTTGATGCGACAGCTAACATTGAATGGTGAATCCGATTGATAAAAATATTAAAACCTTGACTCAACTGGGCAATTTCGTCTTTTCCTACGATATCCAGGCGTTGCGATAAATCACCATCTCCCTGACTGAGTTTACTAAAGCGACTTGCTATATATTTGATTGGATTAGCTATTTCATTTGCTAATATAAATCCGAATAAGATAAATATAATTGCGACAATCGTTGTCGTGATAATTATTTGCTGAGTAATTTTGTGTATATCGACAAATATTTCATTAACAGGAATGACACCAACGACGAACCAATTCATAGATGGAATATAGTGACTGGCAACGAAAATTTTGCGTCCTTTATAGGTAGCCTGAATGAGATTAAAACGATCTTTTTTCAGGAGTGTTGAGGAATGTCCTTGATATAATCCTGAAAGTGTTTTTTTTACTAAGGTTTCATGACTGGCTATTTGAACAATGCCATCAGCATTCGTGAGATAAACATAACCTGACTTTTCAATTCTAAAATGAGCTAATAAAGAGACCATGTCTGTCATGGATCTTCCAACACTGGTCATTAGCTTGCCTTGTCGTTGTTGATAGTCAACGAACATTTTGACTTCACCATTGGTTTCGCGATACATGCTAACGAGTGTGGCTTTTCCTGAATCAATAAAGTTAAAAAACCATGGATCTCGCTCTCGTGTTAATTGTCTTAGAAATCCATTTTGGTTCCAGAAGTTAGCTGTTTTTCGACTGGCAATGGTTGCATCGGATAGCCCGTATTGTTGGCGTAGTTGTCTGAGTTGGTTGATTAACTCCGCTTCATTTTTTGGGCTGATTTTTCCATTATGAAAGATGTCTTGGATGAATTTATTGGTGGTAAATTGCTGGCTGGCCGCCAGTAATATGTGGACTTGATTATCTATATTTGAGGAAATTTTATCCAGTATATAAGGTAGTTCAACATCGAGTAGTCGGTGTCGGACAATGGTTTTGCAGTTTTGCTGAATGATCCATCCGACTATAGCTGTTGAAAAAATAACAGCTAATGCGATGACAAGGATTATTTTATTTCGAATACTGATCGTTTTGAGTTTGTCCATGCTCGTTTACTTCGTATACATCAAAATTACTATTTAGAAATGGCTCGATTACGTTCTTTGATTTTAAGAAATTTAAGGTGAGTTTCGATTAGATGAGATAGATGGCATTTCTATAGGGTCTGTTTATATTCAAAGATGGTTTTCGTAATTACTTGTTATTTAAGTTTCATAGGTATGCGCTATGGTCTTAGCAAGCAATAAGGTCTGAATATACAGAGAAAAAAGCTAGTGAATAGAAATTACCTATCCACTCATCCTTGCTTAAATCATTCAAGAAAATAAATCTTTGAAGAGACGGCTAGCTATCCGCTAAATCATCCTTAAGTTGCTATATCATAATCTCTCATTGCCTGAAGTGATAGTCTGGTACTATGAGATTTGATTTTATTTACATTTTTAATAAGTTAACAGGGATACACATACCCAGTTCAAATGGTCCTTGAACCGGGTATGTGTATCCCTGTATTTATCCCTACATTATTCGCCATAAAGGGATGTGGGTGGCTAATAAAATATTGATAAAGTTGAGCAGAATAAACAGGACTAAAACGGACAGATCCAATCCGCCCACGACAGGAATAATACGGCGGATGGGAGCAAGGAAAGGTTCAGTAAGTTGCATAAATACATATTCTATAGGGCTGCGTCCCTGGCTAACCCAGCTAAGAACAGCTCTGATGAGAAGGACCCAGAAAAGTAATGTGCCAGCCTGTTTGAGCACGGTGAGCAGTGAATATATCGGAAGGGCTCCCCAAAAAATAAATCCTTGGACAATTTTCATGATGAGTGCCCATTTTACTGCGGCAACAATCAGAGCAAGTACGATGCCGGCCCAGTCGATTCCTGCGAATCCTGGAATGACCCGACGTAGAGGTTTGAGTAGCGGGTTTGTGGCTCTGACCATAAATTGACTAAATGGATTATAAAAATCGGCCCGGGCTAGCTGTAACCATACACGTAAAATGATGATCATTAGATAGAGGTCGAATAAAGTCGTAATTAAATAGTTAAACGCTGTCATAAGTTTCGTGGTTCTCTCTAGAGTTGCAATTCGAGCTGTCGGCCACGCTCGATGGCTGCTTGCATCGCTTGTTTTACGGTGTTTCTAAGTCCGGCTTGCTCAAAGGTACGGATTGCTTCTGCTGTTGTTCCTCCTTTGACTGCAACATTTTGACACATGGTTGCCAGCGTTTGTTCCGCAGAGTCGATTGCCAAAGTGACACTACCTAAAGCTGTTTGTGTCACAATATCCCGGGCATCATCACTTGAAAAGCCTAATTCTTGTGCATATTGTTGCATTGCATCCATGAATAAGAAGAAGTAAGCAGGTGAGCTTCCTGCGATGGCAATGATGTGGTTTATCGCATCCTCTTTTGAGACCCATATTGTTTTGCCAACGGCTGACATAATTTGTGTTGCTTCAATGCGTTGGTCTGGCGTTATGTCTTGGTCTGCGTATAATCCAGTGACGCCGAGTCCGATTTTGGCCGGTAAATTAGGCATGCAGCGGATGATCGGGACGTTGCCAAGCCACTGTGTCAGACGGTTACAGGAGATCCCTGCTGCAATCGAAATAAATAGTTTATGTGACAGATCGCTTTCTTGATGAAATCGTTCGCAAAGAGGCTGCATGACTTGTGGTTTGACTGCTAAAACGACGATATCTGCATTTTGTATCGCTTTAACACTATCTGCAAAAGTAGTGATGGCGTAGTCTTGATTCAATTTTTTTAATTTTGGTGGATTATGATCACAGGCTGAAATGCGTTTGGGATCTATACCTTGATTAATCATTCCAAAAATCAGGCTGGTTGCCATATGACCAGCTCCGATAAATACAATTTTTGAAGTTGCCATAATGCTCCTATTGGGGTTTTTGAGAGTAATCTCGTTCACCAAAAATGGCTGTGCCGATACGAACTAAGGTGCTGCCATTCGCGATTGCCAAAGACATATCACCCGTCATACCCATCGATAATGTATCAACTTGGGGATAGGTTTTTTGAAGCTGAGTAAATGCCTGGTGCATTTTCTGGAACTCCTGTTCGGGATGTCCTCGCCCTCCAATTGCCATTAACCCTCTTAATTGCAGATTAGGTAAAGAGTTTATCAAAGCTGCCAGAGTAGAAACAGCAGTTAATGAAATGCCTGATTTACTTTGCTCGTTACTGATATTAATCTGAATACAGATATTTAGAGGTCCTTTATTTTGAGGACGTTGTTCGGATAGTCGTTTGGCTATTTTTTCTCGATCGACGGTTTGTACCCAATCGAAATGCTCTGCAACAATACGTGTCTTATTGGATTGAAGCGGACCAATAAAATGCCATTCAATTGGGTCTGTGAGCCATGAGGATTGACTGGCTGCGTTGATTTTATCAACGCCTTCTTGAACGTAGTTTTCTCCAAAATAGCGTTGTCCTGCCTGATAGGCCTGCTCGACTGCTTTAAGGGGCTTAGTTTTGCTAACTGCGAGCAATTTGACATGATCGTGTCGGTGGTTTTGTTGCTCTGTTTGTTGAATGGTCTGATGGATTTGATTGAGTCGTTGATTAATGTTCATGATATGTGGTGTTTTTAAAGAGAATGGATATATTTGAGTTATTGGAATTTAGTGTAAATCATAATGCTTCTGATCTACACCTCTCTGCAGGACTTTCTCCTGTTTTACGAATTGATGGCGAGCTACGACCATCTAAATTCCCCATCATAAATAATGATCAATTGAGAGTAATGCTAGAATCTTTGCTTGATCAGAAGCAACAGTTAGCCTGGTCCCAAGTGAAAGAACTGGACATTGGGTTGAGTATCGCAAACATCGGGCGGGTTCGTGCAAATTTCTTTTTTCATCATCGAGGATGTGCGGCAGCTTTTAGGCTCGTGTCCTCCCAGATACCGACACTGGAGAAGCTGGGGACACCTGATATTGTGAGCCACTTTTGTCAGATGAGCTCAGGGTTGGTTTTGGTGACTGGAGCCACGGGGGGCGGTAAATCGACGACACTGGCTGCAATGGTCGAGTATATGAATACATCATTACCCCGCCATGTCATTACGATTGAAGATCCAATCGAGTTTATTTATCACTCTAAACAGTGCTTAATTCATCAGCGTGGAGTAGGGCTTGAGACATTAGGGTTTAATCAGGCTTTGCGCGGGGCTTTACGGGAAGATCCTGATGTTATTCTTGTCGGGGAGTTGAGGGATTATGAAACGATCAAGTTAGCTTTAACTGCTGCAGAGACCGGTCACCTGGTGTTAGCCACATTACATACGCCGTCAGCGTCAGATGCTGTTCATCGCATGATTGATATTTTTCCGGCGACTGAGCGTTCGTTTATCCGTTCATTATTAGCTGGATCTCTAAAAGGGGTTGTTGGCCAGAAATTGCTTCCGGCAATAGCTGGGGGACGTATTGCTGCCTATGAAATTTTGTGTAATACACCAGCGATAGCTCATCTAATTCGTGATGATAAAGTAGAACAGATTGCATCATTAATGCAAACAGGGTCATCACAGGGAATGCAGACGTTTGAGCAACATATGCGAAACCTACAGCAACAAGGACTGATTTCTAACTTGTCCGTGAAAAATACTCTTATCCCTGAAATGATGTATTAGCAGAGGTGTGGCCATATGATTAATCGTTTTTTACTATGGTTCAGGTTTGTTGCATGAATTAGACGAAAGAAATCCTCGCCGGTAAACTAAACTCATTTATATCTTTATTTGCGAAGGAATCATGCATGCTTGCAGTTATCTCTCCAGCCAAGACTTTGGATTTTATGACTCCGGCCCCTGAAGCTGACTTTTCTCAGCCTTTTATGCTTGAGGACAGTCAGCTCTTAATAGAAAGAGCCCGGCAGCTAACACCGGCTCAAATTGCATCGCTAATGAAAATTAGTGATAAATTAGCAGGATTGAATGCTGCACGTTTTAGTGACTGGCAGATACCGTTTCAGGCAGATACAGCTAAAGCTGCATTATTTGCGTTTAGAGGTGATGTTTATACGGGGTTAGACGCAGATAGTTTAACACCAGATGATTTATCATTTATCAGCCAACACCTGAGAATTTTATCAGGTCTGTATGGTGTCCTGAGGCCTCTAGATTTAATGATGGCATATCGTTTAGAAATGGGGATCAGATTGGATAATCCGCGGGGGCGAAATTTATATGATTTTTGGGGAACGCTGATCACCGATGTGATAAATCAGTCGTTGTCGGAGCAAGGTGATGATTTATTGATTAACCTTGCTTCTAATGAATATTTTAAAGCTGTGAAATCTGGCTTGATTCAAGGGGATATCATCACTCCGGTGTTTAAAGATTTTAAGAATGGCCAGTATAAAATTATTAGTTTTTACGCTAAAAAAGCTCGGGGGCTCATGGTTCGCTATATGGTTGACCGGCGTATTCATGATGTGGATGAATTACTGGAGTTTGATTATGGCGGTTATTCATATTGTCCGGATGAATCAACCTACTCAAAACCAATATTTAAGCGGCATTTATCGTAAGTTTTTATAGGGTTTTAGAGAGTGTTTATAGTTGTCGATTTAGTTGGTATAAAGCTGTTTTAGATAGAGTTTGGTTTTTCAAGGGGGAGAATACCCCCTTGTTTTATGATTTGATCTGCTGGAACATTATTTCTTATACATATAATCTCGGGTCAGAGGAAGACTGTATCGACCAGATTTAGTGGCAACAACCTGATGGAGTGCAACCCAGTCCTGATGGAATGCATGCGCACATCCAGCAAGATATACCCGCCAGATACGGTAATGCTTATCATCGACCATCGTTTTTAATTTTTCACTTTTAGCTTCAAACCGTGCAGCCCAATGTTCTAATGTGACAGCGTAATGACGTCTTAAGTTTTCTATATCTGTAGGTTCAAGTCCACAGGCTCCCATTTCATGAAGAACTAAGCTGATATGAGGTAACTCTCCATTAGGGAAGACATATTTATTGATAAATTCACCACCACCTGCAGGAGCTCCGCCTGAATCAGGGTCTGAAGAGGTAATACCATGATTCATGATAATTCCATCATCAGCCAAAAGAGAATTTAATTTAGAAAAATATTCCTTAAGGTGATTTAATCCGACATGTTCGAACATGCCAACACTTGTGATTCGATCAAATTGTCCGGATACATCGCGGTAGTCTTGCATTTTTACTTCACAGCAGTCTTCAAGCCCTGCTGCTTTGATGCGTTTTTTTGCTTCTTCATATTGTTGTTCAGAAATCGTAACTCCGGTTGCTTTGGCTCCGAATTTTTGGGCTGCCCGAATGATTAAAGCTCCCCAACCACATCCGACATCAAGCAGTTTTTGACCAGGTTGAAGGTTGATTTTGGTTAGGATGTGATCAATTTTCTGTTCTTGAGCCTGATCTAGAGTATCATCTAGAGAATGAAAATAACCGCACGAGTAGACCATGTTTTTATCGAGCCATTCACGATAAAAATCATTGGATACATCATAATGATAAGATATTGATTTAGAATCAATTTTTCGTGAATGTCTAAAGCGTTTTATTTTACTATGGGAGAGTGCTTTCTCGGATGATGATTCAACGAGTTGACTCGCGATATTGATGATATCGGTGACGCCGCCTTGAATTTGAAGCTTTCCTTCAACATAAGCTTCACCTAATGAATCGAGTGTTGGATGTAGCAGATGTCTTAGTGATGTGACTGAAGGGACATCGACAATAACCTTTGGATCTGAGGATAGATCAATTTGTTTCCCATTCCATAAGTGGATACCCATTGGCAGTTCTTGATTGGCTGCAATACGTTCCACAAATCTATCTAGTTTTTTTTCCCAAAACATGACATAGCCTCTTTGTTGACCATAAATTAGCGGAAAAGGTAAGAGGATGAACGATATGAATGATTCACATTCGACTTCGCTTTATAATACTGATTGTATTTCCGCAAAGAAGTCGGGTTTATTAACCTTTTGTGATGTTTTTCTATACAAAACTTGCTGAAGGCTCTCTAATTCTTGTGACATTTTTGAAATTCATATCTACTTATAATAGATACACTAAATATTTCATTAATCCTAATTAGTTAGGAAGTTAAACCGATGACTGTAGCGGTCTAAGGAATTTCAAATTGAACAAGGTGAAATCACTAAAGATAAGCAGACCTTCACATCTGTTTTTGTGATCGAAATATAATCACTAAATGCAAACACCTCTTAATGACATAATACTCCTTATATTGCTGAAGGTCGAATTGGTTTTATCTCATAAGATGATAGGCAATTTAGATTAATTATGTCTCATATATTTTGATTTTGTTTTTTATAAATTAGGAATATGAATAAAAGGTTATCATATTGTTTTAAAAGGTATCAAGCTTGAGCTTTATTAAGAAATATGCTTTTATTCGTTCCGTTTTATATTTCTTTTGTAAAGAAAAGTCATTTTTTAACTACTATTAAATCAGTATGAATCATCTTTAAGATAGATTAATTTCTTAATGGTGTGATTTTGATATTGGCGTTGAATCTGGAATAATTGGGCTACAGGAGCCATGAATCCAATGGAGTGATTTTTTTGGCTTTTCTCTCGCCTTCCTCATTTTGTAGAGTGGTTTAGGTGCCGTATCGGTGGGTTTAAGTAGTTGGTTATGCTACCCATCTGAGTGGAGATTTTCTCGATAATTGAGTGGAATTGTACTATGCCGGTAAAAAAGGCGAATGAATGGGTTGGGTATTGGTCAAATATAGGGATTTTTCTGACCTTTGCCTTGTCTTTGACGCTTAGAAGTGGTTATAGCTATGGTGCAACTATGTTGCTGCTTGGCGCACTTGGTTTGTTCTTGTGTCAGCGACAGCGATTTCGGATTTCTTGGAATCGAGTTGATACTTTGCTATTGATGACGTTTGTTATATATGGCCTTAGTTTTATTTTTTTCCGGTTTGTTCATGTTGTTGAAATGACCGGCTTTGATAAACCGTCTCGGTTTGTTTTAGTGCTTTTAGTTTATTGTTTTTTGCGTAAATATCCACCAAGGCGGGAGTGGATTTGGTTCGGTGTGAGTCTTGGTGCGTTTAGTGGTGCGATTTTGGCTCTTTATCAACGGTTAGCTTTCGATAATATGAGAGTTGGTGGGTTTATGCATCCGATTATGTTTGGCGACATAGGGGCATTACTGGGCCTGTTGAGTTTTGTTGGATTAGTTTATTTTTGGTCAGAGCGACATTTCATCCAAGCTAGCTTTATGGTCATTGGCGGAATTAGTGGATTAATAGTTTCTGTTTTGTCTGGTAGTCGTGGTGGATGGATAGCTATTCCAATGGCGTTAGTTTATATCTTTTGGCAGTCCCGCGATCTTATCGGTCGATTACGAGCAAAAGTTATTCTGGTCTTTTTCGCTGTAGCGGCTGTGTTAGTGGTCAGTATTCCACAGATCGGTGTGAGTCAGCGTATTGATGAAGCGGCATCAAATATTAAAAATTATGTGAATTCAACTAATGTTGATACTTCAGTTGGTCTTCGTTTTGAAATGTGGAAGGCGGCTATTTATCTCTTTCTGAAAGAACCTGTTGTTGGGGTCGGGAAATATGATTTACATCAACAAAAGCAAGAATTGGTGAATCAAGGATTAGTGGATCAGTCTATTGTTCGATTTGATCATGCACATAATGAGTATCTGACCAATTTGAGTGAGTACGGGATTATTGGTTTTGTACTACTCATGTTTCTTTACTTAGTTCCTCTACGGTTATTTATGCGTAAGGCAAGGCAATATAAGCACGATTGGCGGATGAAATGTCTGGCGATGGCTGGGGTTTTAATTCCCATGTGTTATATGGATTTTGCATTAACACAATCGATGTTTTCACATAACTCTGGAGTAATGATCTATACTCTGGCGATTATTATTTTTTGGTCTGCGTTGCGTAGTGATGAGGCTCTTGAGTTAACTCAGAGGTCGGTATGATTATTGGTGATTTAAACTATTGCGAGTCTGTTCGATTAATGGCTCCTGGAATTGGGAAAATTCTTTTGGATTTGAAGGCGCAATTGTTAGGTCATCCGGAGATTGGTGTTCATCTGATTGATGAACACCGGCTGTTTTATACGGTTTCAAATGATAGGACAGAACGTTTGTCACAGCGCCGTTGCGAATATCACCGTGATTATCTGGATATTCAAGTCGTTCTTAAAGGACAAGAGCGCTATGGTTTTTCACTAAATCCGATGACAAACGTTGAAGAAAACTTTTTAGATGATAAAGATGTTGCCTTCGGTTTGCCGCTAAACGAGCGATTTGTGACGTTAAACGAGCATGAATTTATTATTTTCCCTCCTGGGTGCCCCCATCGACCTTTGATTGCTGTTGATGAGCAGCCTAAATCAATTTTGAAGTCCGTGATAAAAGTTCATCATAATCTATTAGTTTAGATGTAAATCTTTGCTATATGAGATGTGTCTGCTTTTTTAGATAATCGAACCAGTTTATTCATTTGTTTAAACAGTCTTTAGACTGATGGATATTTGTTCGCTTAGAGTCTGGTTTTTACCCTCCTTATCGCTCAGATCTTTAATTTCCTTCATCTCCACTAACCTGTTTATATTCAAGCGTAATATCAGGGCAAGATCATGAAGGATTTTTATTCAAAAAAGATTCATGATTGACTTGCAGTTCAGTCTGTGATTTGTGCTTCTTTTGAGGAGCATAGCCATGGATATCAAGAGCATCAAGCATTACTTCAGCATCATTCTCGATGAGTGTCAGGGGCGCCAAAGTCGATTACTCTTTGTGCGATATACTGTTTGATGCTATCTGTACAGTTATTGCTGGTGGCGTGGCTGAACAGATATCCGAGAGTATGTTCCTGGATACCATGAGTGGTTTCTCAAACAAAAACTATTCGAGCAAGGTTGTATCTGTTGATGATATCTTTGCTCGTCTTATCGCTGCTACTGAACTAGAGGCGTTTCGGGAGTGTTTTTGAGCCTGGATGAAAGCCGTCCATCGCCTCATTGAGGGAAGGTAGTCGCATTGATGAAAAAACCTTGCTGGGGTTCTACGACAAGGGGGACAGATATCGTCAGTGTCTATGTATCCGCTAGCCAACTGCTGATTCTGGGCCAGTTAAAAATGGACAGTAAAATCAATGAGATTACCGCCATTTCAGCGCTCATCAAAATGCTCGATCTTCGAGGAGCACTGGTTACCATCGATACGATGTCGTGTCAGATCAGGATAGCCAAAACCATCATAACCCAGAGGGCGTCTACTGGTTAGCCGTTAAAGGTAATCAGGGGGGACTTTGCGTGGTGTCGGCTGACCCCAATTGATGAAGAAAACTGGCTGGTTGAGAAGCCTCATGGTCGAATCACACATTTGTTATGTCCCCAATGTCAAAGAGCCGGATGGGCACTTCGTAGCCTGGAAAGGGCTAAAGAGCCTCGTTATGGTAGAAAATTTCCGGGTAGTCAAAGTAAAATTGCCAGAACTTGAATATGTTGCGAGCAGAATTAACCCAGATCAGCGTGCCAATGAAACAGAAATATTGCATGGTGAATCGCAACTTTTTCTGGATTGAGATGGAGTAGATGAATAATTTTTGTAAATTTACTTTGTGAAATGTTTTATTTTTATAGTGTGATCGTGCTCACATTGCAGAGTAAAAATAAATTCATGAGGTTTTTTTATTTTTGGTATTAATTTTGCTTTTATACAATTGCTTGGATTATTGGTGGTTCAGATAAAAAAAGGCTAAACCCAAGGGTTTAGCCGAGAAGCGATTTGACAGATAGTCAAATGTACAGGAGGTAAAGTCGGCAAAAGACCGACTAATGCAAACACAACATCGCAACCAAATAACCATTCAATCAAAATGGCTGAACCGGGTGATAACTCAGATGGAGCTCTGCTTTATCACCAAGCCCCCGTTTGGTGCAGTTGCACTATATGAGTTCGCTGGATTGGCGGCAATAGATAATTTATAATCCAAAGCGATTAGAAAATTTTATCTGTTAACAGGTTGTTAAATGGCTCGTCGTTTACCCCCGCTGAATGCTCTTAAAGCTTTTGAGGCGGCTGCCCGGCATCTTAGCTTTACCCGAGCTGCTGAAGAGTTATTTGTGACTCAAGCTGCCGTGAGTCATCAAATCAAAAGTTTAGAAGAGTATCTTGGTCTTAAATTATTTCGTCGGAAAAATCGTTCTTTATTATTAACTGAAGAAGGACAAAGTTATTTTCTTGATATAAAAGATATTTTTACATCGCTAGCTGAAGCAACCGATCGCTTATTAGCTCGTGGTGAGAAAGGTGCTATTTCTGTTAGTTTGCAACCAAGTTTTGCAATCCAATGGTTGGTACCTCGCTTATCTCAATTCAGCCAGCTTCATCCTGACATTGATGTGCGTATTAAGGCATTGGATATGGATGAGGGTTCACTTACAGATGATGTGGATGTGGCTGTTTATTATGGGCGAGGCAATTGGGCCGGCTTGCGAGCCGATAAATTACATACAGAGTATCTGATTCCGGTTTGTTCTCCATTGCTGTTAAATGGAGATAAGCCTCTTAAGAAGCCAGAAGATCTCCGCTATCATACATTATTGCATGATACTTCCAGGCATGACTGGAAAGCCTGGTTTAAGCAAGTAGGGGTAAAAATCGATGTGAACCAAGGCCCGATTTTTTCTCATTCAACTATGGTTTTGCAAGCCGCTATATACGGGCAGGGTGTTGCTTTGGGGCATTCTGTACTTGCGAAGCCTGAGATTGAGGCCGGTAGGTTAGTTTGTCCATTTGAACAAGTGTTGGTTAGTCAAAATGCTTATTATTTGGTTTGCCATCCCTCACAGGCTGACCAGGGCAAGATTGTTGCTTTCCGGGAATGGATGATTGATTTGGTGCAAGAGGAGCAACACGAGTTTGGGGCTGATATTGTCGAATGACGAGTTCTGTCTACTGGAAGGTCCTGTGAATGCGCCTTTGCTTGTTCTGGCGCATGGTGCTGGTGCAGGTTTTTCTCACGAGTTCTTTCAGGCGTTAGTTCCGATGTTGACTGATGAGATTGCTGTTCTTCGTTTTAACTTTTCTTATATGCAGAAAATGCTTCGGCTTGGTAAGAGGCACCCACCTGACAGACTACCTAAGCTAATTGACGCATTTCATGAAGTGATTCCACAATGGCCTCAAAGAGTGTTTATTGGTGGAAAGTCGATGGGCGGCAGAGTTGCTACGCATGTTGCGTTACAGCGTAACGATATTTCTGGTGTTATTGTTTTTGGATTTCCATTTCATGCATCAGGGAAGACATTGGAAAATAGAGCTTCTCATTTTACGGATCTTGTTCATCCAACCTTGATTTTTCAGGGAGAAAGAGATCCTTTTGGTAATTATGCTGAGATTAAAGCTTATCATTTATCATCTTATGTTCGTTTGTGTTGGCTTAAAGATGCTGATCATAGTTTTATTCCACGAAAGCGTAGTGGTTTAACTCAGTTGGATCATTTGAGTTCTATTGCCAGGCAAGTGAAGGAGTTTATTTTATGTCGTATTCATCATTTTGGCGTATCTTAATTGCGCTTGGCGGTTTTACTGGTGTGGCAATGGGAGCCGGTGCTGCCCATGGATTATCACATATCTTATCTCATGATGCTCTTTCCTGGATTCATACAGGGGTTATGTATCAACTTATTCACTTAGGGTGTGCATTGGCGGTAGCGCATCAGGCTCCTCGTTGTGGTAAATTTTGGATTGTTGGTAGTTGGTGCTTTGCCGGTAGTCTTTATCTATTAGCTATTTTACCTGAAGGGCTTCGTCACTCTTTTGCGATTATTATTGGTCCGATAACACCTATCGGTGGTGTATTAATGTTAATTGGTTGGGGATTATTAATCTGGAATAAGCTGCCATCAGATAAATAACGATAAAAGCGTAATTAGCTGATTTTTGTATTTTACAGCATCTTGAATGTTATTTTTGCGGGCCATAGAAGGCCCACAAAAACGGATTTAGAGATGTTGGATAATAGATTGGGTAAATTCATCCGTTGTTGAATTCCCCCCAAGATCATAAGTTGTCCGATCTCCAGCTGCTATCGTTTCACGCAGAGCATGCATGATCTGGTCGGCTTGTTTATCCATATGAAGGTGTCTTAACATTTGGACACTTGCTAAGATAACTGAGGTTGGATTTGCTATATTTTTCCCGGCAATATCAGGAGCACTGCCATGAACAGCTTCAAAAATAGCAACATCTTTTCCGATATTCGCTCCAGGAGCCATACCTAACCCTCCGACTAGCCCTGCACATAGGTCGGATACGATATCGCCAAATAGGTTTGTTGTAACAACGACATCGAATCGTTCCGGATACATGACCAGATTCATACAGGCAGCATCAACAATCATTTCTTCACTTTCAATATCACTGTATTCTTTTGCCAGTTCGCGGGCCACTTCTAAGAATAGTCCTGATGTTGTTTTCATAATATTGGCTTTGTGTAGTGTGGTGACTTTTTTGCGGCCTTCTCTGCGAGCCAGTTCATAGGCGAAACGAATGACTCTTTCTGATCTTGCCCGAGTGATAATACTTTTTGCTTCCGCATGAGTCCTGGCATCATCGATGATCTGGCCTGCACCAGAATACATCCCTTCAGTATTTTCACGAACCGTCAGGATATCGATTCCTGAAAAGTGGGCTTTGGTTCCTTCAAATGTCCGAACAGGGCGTACATTTGCGTAAAGGTCGAAATGTTTACGCAGTGTGACATTAATAGAGGTAAAGCCTTTTCCGACTGGTGTGGTGAGAGGGCCTTTCAGGGCAATTTTATTTGATTGAATGAGATCAAGGGTATTTTGTGGGAGTAATTCCCCTGTCTCTTCCAATGCTGTTAACCCTGCCAGAGCGTAATCATATACGAAATCACATCCAACATGATCGAGTATTGCTATTGCACTTTTTATAATGTCTGGGCCTATGCCATCGCCTGGGATGACGGTAATTCTGGTTTTTGACGACATAATCACTTCCTGAACAAGTCAATTGTTGTGGTGCTCGAAGGCGACACCTCAAGTTATATATTTTACATTTATTTTACTATTATCACAAAATCTACACCTTCCAACCTATTTCTGGTAACCTTGATAAATGATTTTGCGCATATAACTTATAATTTAGAATGATGATAAAGGGTCTCGGTTCGGTTTTAGTCAATCTTCCAGTGAAATCATCACTTATTATAATTGTATGTTTATTAACCTTAATATTAGATGAAAAAAACAACTATGTTCATATGTGGTAGATTAACCACAGAAAAATAGTATGAAATCCATCTTCTAGTGAGATTAGTTGCTGCTTTGTCGCTACAACAGTGCATGTAAATAACATGAACTTATATGGATATTAGCATAAGGCGCTCATCAATGTCTCTTTATTAATGAATATTTTATCGATAATAGTGCATATAAAATCGATTTTTTGAATATCTGATGAAAGATTAGAACGATTCAGGAAGAAAAACTAGCGATTAACTAAAAGGTTATACCAGATAGAGCCTTTCTGTAAGTTTTATGTATGCTGATTACAAAGACTGATTTTCTTAAATAAACAGCAAGAATCTGTAAAGATAACTTAAGAGATCAATATACTTGGTGCTTCTATTATTTCTGATTTTGCGTAAATTAATGTTGTAAGAGTATAAGAAGCGATACATATGAAATCTTAGTTGGGGGATTTGGGTCGATAGCGTAGCTGTTTTAAGTTAAATCCAAGAGGTAGATCTATAACCAGTTGCATTAGCTTGTAGGTGAGTTTTGCAATTTTTTGATTCGTTAATACTTTATCAATTAACTTATCATGCCCCATAGTATGATTTAGGATAGCATCCAGATTTCCGTAGTGATGAATTAATTTTTGTGCCGTTTTAGTGCCTATTCCCGGGACTCCTTTAAGATTTACACTATTACTTCCTGTTAAAGCCCAATAGTCGACGAGTTGGTGACATTTTAGATTGTACTTTTCCTGAACAGAATTTTGGGTGATAAAACGTTTATTGAAGTAGTCGTAGATATGAATGTCAGGTGATTTTAATAGAGGCCAGTAACCATGGTCAGTGGATATAATTGTGCTTGTTAACCGATGGGTTGAAGCTTTGTAAGCAATCGTTGCTATTAGATCATCGGCTTGAATTGCAGGGTTATATAAAGAATCGATGCTTAGTTCTAACAGTCGATCTTGAATTTGTGGAATAGCTTGGACAAGGTAATCTGGCATAGACGAACGATTTGCTTTATATTCGGGGTATAATGATTGTCTCCAATCAGGGCCCTGACAATCAAATACAGCAATCATATGTGTTGGTGAGAATTGTTTGATCAATCGATTAATACTATTCAGAGTTTGCTGGATTGTCGTAATCATGA
This sequence comes from Candidatus Celerinatantimonas neptuna, assembly GCA_911810475.1. Taxonomy (NCBI): domain Bacteria; kingdom Pseudomonadati; phylum Pseudomonadota; class Gammaproteobacteria; family Celerinatantimonadaceae; genus Celerinatantimonas; species Candidatus Celerinatantimonas neptuna. The sequence continues at coordinate 468,658 of OU461276.1, read as the reverse complement.
TTTGTTCTGGTTTATTTGAATGCTTTTGAGAAATAGCATCTATTCTTCGAATGAGATTGAGTGCATCGATTATCAAGAGTTGCTGTTGCACCTTTATTTTTCCTTCCTGATTACTTTATAACAAGGGTTATAGCGGCTACCTGGTAGTTTCATTCGGTGTTGTTCAATAAAATCCTTAAGTAATTGATCTAAATGTTGGATTAATTTAGGATCTCCATGAATGAGGAAAGGCCCATTTTCTTCTACTGCCTGGATACCTTCATCTTTGACATTACCAGCTACGATGGCTGAGAAAGCTCTTCTGAGATTAGCTGCTAACTCTTGTGGTTGTTGATTGAAATGAAGATTCAATTGACTGACACTTTCATGTGTTGGAACAAATGGTTGTTGGAACAATGGGTCAATTTCAAGGCTCCAGTTAAATGAATAAGCATCTCCCATTGCTCTTCGAAAATCTTTTACTTTAGGCATCGTTTGTTTAATCATCTGTGCAACAGCGGGTGCGTCATCAATGATAATTTGATAATGTTTTCGGGCTTGATTGCCTAATGTTGCAGCTATGAATTGATCAATTGTATGGAAGTAGTTTTCACTATTTTTAGGGCCGGTTAGAATAATTGGTAATGGCTGGCGCGTATTGCTCGGCGTGAGCATCACACCTAAAATATAAAGTAGTTCTTCTGCAGTGCCCACTCCTCCGGGGAAAATGACAATTGCATGTCCCAAACGGACGAATGCTTCCAGACGTTTTTCAATATCAGGTAAAATGACCAGCTCATTAACGATCGAGTTTGGAGGCTCAGCTGCAATAATGCTGGGTTCGGTTAAACCAATATAGCGTCTGTTCGAGTAGCGTTGTCTGGCGTGGCCGACAGCTGCTCCCTTCATTGGGCCTTCCATTGCACCTGGCCCGCATCCAGTACAGATATTGAGCTCCCTCAGTCCGAGTTCAGCTCCAACCGTTCGTGTATATTGATATTCGATATCATCAATGGAGTGTCCACCCCAGCAGATGACTAAATTGGGGTCAATTGCTGGATGAATTGTCTGAGCATTGCGTAAAATTGAGAAGATTAAATTGGTGATATGAGATTGCTGCGTTGGGTCAAAATGGTCATCTTGTTTAAGTTTGCTTGATACGTATAACACATCACGCAGAACGCTGAATAAATGCTCTTGAATACCTCTGATTAGCTCACTGTCAACAAAGGCTTTTTCGGGCGGGTTGATGAGTTCTAATTTGACACCTCGTTCACGGCTAAGCACGTTGATATCAAAATCACTGCAGCGTAGGAGAATATCCCGACTGGAATCCGTCTGTACTCCTGAGTTTAGAACTGCAAGGCTACAGTTACGGTAAAGTTGGTAAAGATCGCTTGAAGCCGTTTTTGTTAATTGGTCAACTTCAAGTTGTGATAGTAGATTCATACTACCGACTGGATTGACATAGGTTATCATCAACGACTCCTAGTTAGTTGTCATATACCAGATTACATAGCCCATATTATGAGTATAAGGGATTTTATGTAGCTTCTTTTTTAGTTTTGATTGATTCACTGAATTTGCTTGTTGTTCAATTACAAGGCATTATTGCAGTCCAATGATCATCAGGCTATAAAATAATATTAGTTACGTTGCATCCCCGGTTTTTAGCTTCATACAGGGCTTGGTCTGCGCGTTCAAATGTATCTAACAGTCGATCATTATCACGGAATAGTGTGGCACCAATAGAAATGGTAATCGTGACTTGTTGCTGTTTAAAGCGGAATGGCAGACTTGATATATGCTCTCTAAGATGATCCAATGGAAGGATCAAATCATCGGCATTGATATTTGGCATTAGAACCACAAATTCTTCACCACCGAAACGTGCTAAAAAGTCTGTATCTCTAAGAGAACTTTGTAAGGCTCTGGCAATAACTTTTAATGCTTTATCACCGGCTAACTGTCCGAATTTCTTATTAATTATACGAAAGTGGTCCAGGTCTATAATGGCTATTCCAAGGTCATATCCGTATCTTTTCCAGCGTTTGTATTCTAGTTCCATTCGTTCATCAAGAGCACATCGGTTGTAGATTTGTGTCAGGCTATCAATAAATAGTTGTTTTTTCTGTGAATTTACTTGCTGTTCTTGCCGGGTTGATTGTTTTTTGATTTTTTCTAATTGATTTTCCATGTGGCTCAGTCGATTGAGTAATTCATCGACCTGATTTTCTAGTTTTTCATTAGACTGAAAGAGATTCTCTATTTGCATCACTCGTTGATGGACGAGTTGCTTGGCATACCCCAGATTTTCGACCGTTTTGATTTCTGTATCCAGATTCATGACCTGGCGTTTTAATACTTTGTTCTGGATGGCTGCACTGTGTTGAATATTTTTGGTGATTTCAAGACTGCTATCAAATAGTTTATCAATTTGTCCGAGATCTTGATTCAGGGAGAGTAGGTATTCTTGTGTTGTTTTTCGTTCTTCTCTCATGCCTTCGATCATGAACTGGATAACCTGCTGACAAATTGCTGGCAGAATTTCTGGAGGAATACCGTCTAATATTTGACTGCGAATTTTATGTAGCTGTTCGAGAGATTGATTATGGAAATCGATTTCGCTAATAAGGCGTTGTAATTCATCACAAATACGTTGATGCTGCTGATTATCAAGGAGGCTTCGTTTAGGCGATGGCTGGCTAGATTGAGTCCTAAGAGGTGTTATTCCTCCTGGCTTGTTTGTCAGTGCCTGATAATAAAACTCTAAAGTCTCTGAAAGTCGTTTTAAATTATCACTGTAGCTATAGGGTGCTGGCTTCTCACTAAATTCTCTGAGTTGTTGTCGTAATTTGGGTGGTAGTCCGTTAATTTGCCTCAATTTTTCACAGCTCGCCGGAATCATCGCCTGAAGCTTAAGCAAATTGTTTTCAATTTGGCGATGATGTTGACGTACGACTATATCGGCTTGTTTACACTGTTCATCAAGTGATTTTATATCTGTTTCTTTTTCAAGTTGTTGTCGCAGTTCTGCAAGTCGGTTATCTAGTGCCCGATCAACACCTTTACACATTAAACACAAATGTGAGATGAGCCGCTTTACAGCCTGTAAATGTTCAGAATTTTCAGCAATAAATGGCATCTCTTGTTCGCTGGTATGATTCATTTGCTCACGGACACGAGCAAGCTGGCTAAGTGCTGAGTTAACGTCATTCATATGGCGTAAGGTCCGATTTATTGCCGTTTCATGAAAAGTAGCATAGCATGCTGATTGCAATAGGAAAATAAGTCATTTTGACTCATTGATTAAATACTCCCGTTTATTACCAATTGATAGAATCTTTAGGGGTAGAGCTTATGACCTTGACTAGCCCTTTCCGGATTGCTTCACTGATATCTTCGATCAAATGTTCTGATTGAAAAAACGCAGCAGGTGAACATTGTATTGCTTTTAATATGACCCACTGATGTTCCTGAGTTCTACTGACCTGTGCTATAGCAGCATCGAGAGCTAAATGGGCTATTTCTATTAAGCCCTGATCATTAATCGCATCTTCAGCCTTTGTCAAAAATGGGCTAGTGCAGCAGCCTATGGCAACTTTCTGTTGCAGGTTCCGAGTTCGTATGAACTGTGATATCACGTTCTGTAATTGCTGGCAAAGCTGTTCGTCACTATTATCCCCTAATGGCGCGATAAATAGATAGCTTTGTCCTCCTAAGTGACTGGCTAATAAGCGTTCTCCAAAGTGGTGATAAATATGGTGTGCAAAAGAGGTGCCTAATTGTTTTCTTTGCTCAAAACCACTTCGGTGGGTAAATAGTTCACCATACATGCGAACAACAAACAGGACATGCTGTTTGGAGGGATATAATCCATTATACATCGGATAATGACCAAGTTTTCGTAATTGCTCAAGCGGCGAATCGCTCATTTCAAGTGCTGGCCATCCGGTTCTTGGATGATAATAAAGTCTGTCTGCTAATTCTCGACGTTGCTGCTGAAATCTGCGAAGCCTTAGCTTCATCATGAAGCATAAGATGATTAACAAGATGGCTAATCCGGTGATGCCTAAGGTAAAGAAGCGCCGGTTATGGTCTCTGTCTTTAATTTGTCGATTTTTTTGTACAAGTTGATCCAGTTGTTGTTGCAATTCGATGAGTTGATAGTGTTTAGAGAATTGAGTTTTATTATTTTTGGTTTGTAATTGCTGATATTGCTGGCTTAATCGGTGAAATTGTTTGAAATGAGCTAATGCTTCTGGGTATGCACCTGTTTGTTCATAAGCTATTGAGAGTAGCTGCTGGATTTCTCCTGAGTGGGGCACAGATTGGATTTGCGCTGCGAGACTTTCGGCTTTAGTCAGTTGTAATATTGCTATTGCTGGTTCGTTATTTGCGATATGAATTTCTCCCATAAGAAGTAATGTTTTAATTAACCATATGGGATTCATTGGGGTTTGGAAATAACGTCTGGCTATATTTAGATGAGCTAATGCCTGACTATCATTTTGATTTTGCTGATAGGTTTGGCCCAGCCAAAAGTCAATTTTGGCAGCAAGAGCAAAATAGTGATTCTGTTTAGCTAAATCTTGAGCATTTAGATAATGAACAAGTGCCAAATCATATTGGCCCGTTAGCTGATAGATGTGTGCAATACTGGCAATGTTGTCTGCGATTAAGGTTTTGTTGTCAAGTCGTTGTGCGGAAGAGATTGCAATGCGTTGGTATTCAAGTGCTTTATCCCAGGAACTTTCATGTCTGTATATTTCACTCAGATAATGATTGAGATAACAACGAAGATATTCTGATGAAGAGCGGTTAGCGGCTACGTAACGTAATGCTTTTGTATAATTTAGTAATGCTTGTTCTGGTTCATCGAGTTGTTGGTGATAAATTCCTAACCATGTTTGTGCCCACCCTAACATGAGTGGATTATGAGTCAGTTCAGCGATTTGTAGAGCTCGGTTGAATTGATCTTTTGCTGCAAGCCGCTGTTGTTTTGCCAGTTTGATTCTTGCATTAAGTAATGCCAACTGAAAACTTAATGAGAGAGGTAATTGCACAGATAACTGGGATATGTCTTGTTGAACCTGGACGGAAATTAGTTGAGCATCTTCTAGGTCTGAGGGGGCTTCGAGCAGCAGTTGTGCTTTAATAAGCGAGGAACGAAGTAGTAATAATGGTTGATTCGCTTGTTCTGAAATTTGAATTGCTTGATTGATATGATTTAATGCCGTATTTTTCTGGCCATCCCTGTTGGCACACAATGCGGCTATCTGATGGAGCATAATCGGTTGCGTCGGCGTGCTGAAAACAAGGGTTTCAGATGAAGAAGGGTGCAGTGTTTTATCTATTTTTTGCAAACAAAGTGCTGGGTTTTGAACCATCAAGTGGTGATAGATTTGAAGGTCCGCTGATAGAGGAAGTAGCCCGTTTCCATAGGCATGACACTGATTAATAAAAAATAACGGGCCTATGAGACACACAAGTAATCTGATTAGAGATGAAAGACGTACAACAGGTGCGATCATTATTTATTGGCGTATCAGTCGTTGATTTGAATTTTGTTGTTCAAAGTTACTTCTAAATGGGTTAATGTCTAAACCTCCCCGACGGGTATATCGTGCAAAAACGGTTAGCTTTTCTGGATGACAATAATTCATGATATCTGTAAATATTCGCTCGACACATTGCTCATGAAATTCATTATGGCGCCGGAATGAAATAATATATCTGAGTAATGATTCGTGATTGATTGCTTTCCCCTGATAGTGAATTGTCACACTTCCCCAGTCAGGTTGACTTGTCACTAAACAGTTTGATTTGAGCAAATTACTCGACAATACTTCGGTTACGGTTAGGTCTGATGATACAGCCTTTTGTAGTAATGTTGGATCGAATTGATAATTATCGACTTCGATATCAAGAGTATCTATCAATACGCCTTCTGGTTTGACAATAGAAGCCATGCTATCTAGATCATATAACTTAATTTCTACAATGCCCTGGACGCAATGGGTTAGATCTTTTTCGATTGTTTGTTTAACATCTTGCCAGCTTTCAAATTGAGTCTGATTAAAACTGTTTAGGTAGAGCTTAAAAGATTTTGATTCGACAAGATTGGCTGATTGTGCAGAGATAATTGCTTCACCTAGTGCAACGACTGGTTTTCCCCTTTGGTTTAACCATGACAACTCATACATTGTCCAACGATCATAACCACTGAACGGTAGCTGTGAATCAAGGTTGAGCTGAGAGCGGTTTAAGCTGCGGGGAACAGGTTGTAACAGTTCTGGAGCATAATGTTCAATATATTGGCTTTGTTTTCCGAGTTGAAGCTGTGCTAATACCGGTGAATTTTGATAAGTCGATGATTTGGTCATAGTATTCAAGATAAGCCTAATATAGGCTAAGTGTACCCGAAATAGGAGTGAAACACATCCATGACAGAGCCGCAATGTTTGCAACAAAATATGGATATAGCTTTCGATCAATTTATTGAGCGATGTCAGCAGTTTTGGCTGAAAAATGGTTTTCCCCGAATTGAGGATGACCCGCTATGGCCTTCGTGTTGTCAGAGAAACGAGCCGGTTGATGGATGGATTGAATGGCAACCCGTTTTGCGCCAGGAGTATGTTGATTTTTCAGCAACTGAATCAGCGTTAGGGATTGAATTTTGTGATAGCGTTAAACGTTTTTATGGCCGTTATTATAGTGATGCGATTGAGGCTCGGTTTGAACAGCTAAACCTGACGTTAGTTCAGGCATGGAATGATCAAGATACATCTCGCCTTCAAGAGAATCTTATTGCTCATATTTTGATGCAGCGTCGACTCCGTCAACCTGAGACATTATTTATTGCTGCTACACAAGATGACATGCGTGTCATATCTATTTTGAATGGGACTGGAGAAGTTCTTCTAGAAGTCTTAGGAAAGAAAAACCAGAGGCAGATATTGGCAACCAATCTGGTCGTTTTTTTAGAACATCTTGTTCCCATTCATTTAGGGGACGAGTAATGCGAATTAATATGGGTTAGCATCGTTTGTTGCTTTAGCTCTTCTATTGTTTCGAGTAGTTGGTTGTGTTTTTCTTCTAATTGCTCGATTCGAGCCAGTAATTCTTGTACTGAAGGCTCATTCGGGGAATTCTCTTTTGATGTTATTGCTGTATCCTGGAGTACGTTATTATTTTGTTGATAATTTTTAAGTGCTTTGATTAATACAGGCAAAGGATACGAGCTTTTCAAATGTTTTTTAATCAGAGCAAGCGATGGCTTTTGCTGTTGGTCGATAATGAGCTGGATGGCTTGATAAATTGGCTGAAGATCCATGGTGACTCCTTTTATTCTTTTATTTGTGGCCTTGAATCAGCTACGCAGTGATCGGATGATTCGTCTGGGAAAGGGTATGCGGGCATATCAAATTCATACCGGCGGCTATAAAGATGAAGATAACCGTTAAATCTTCGGTTTGGTACGCTTGTGAATTCAAAACGATAAATCCAGTCTAGTTTCCTTTGAACGAGCATTGGCCAGTTAATGCCGGCATAGTGTATAGTTAGTAGTTGTAGCTCTAACTCTTTACAGTGTCTTTCTATGAGTCGTCTGGCACATTCGGCCTGTTGTCGGTGGCGCCAGAATAATCCAGCAACCAGTAAAATAATGAATAATCCCCATATACTAGCCATGAGTAGCCTGTATCAATTGTCCGATGGCCATTGCCAGATCGGGGCTACGATTTGGATCTCTCAGCCTTGTTAGCATCTGTTCACGAAGCATGGGAATGGCAACTAAATCGGCAAATAATTGGTTAAATAGAGTTTGATCATGCAGTTTAGCTAATGCTTCAAAGAAAGTTTTATTGATTGTTTCATTGTTAAGATCTGCCCATAGGCGGCCGGCGATCGCAATAAATAATTGTGGATCTTTACTAACGGTTAACTCTCTTTGTAATGCTTGCTGACGTAATGTATTAAAAGGACTGGATGCCATCGCTCTTAATAGCATATGAGATAACGGGTGCTGTTCCTTGAGCCATTGTTGATGCAATTGACAAATGCAATGGGTTAGCTGTTGATCTAATGGTTGATGTTCAAGTAATTGAGCTAATGTGACCCATATAGTTTTGTTAAGATAAGGGAGTGCATGACATAATTTCTGGTTATTATCTTCTCTGTCCAGCCTGGCTGTAACATCTGCTAATCCTTGCAATGCAACAGAAGACCATTCTTCCCAACCTAAATTTCCTTGTAGGAAAGACTGCGCATGTTCATAATATTTTGATGCATTCAGATCTAAGTCGACTTTTAGATGGGCATTAAAAAAGGCGAGTTTTTGTTCGTCAGGCTTAAATATACATGGATTATTTGCTAGTGCTTTAGCGTGTGAATCATCTGGCGTTTTGGATAGATCCTGACCTAATGCGGTGATGACAAGTTGCAAAAACTGATCACGGGCTGCAAGTTTTATATAACCCTGCTCATCGACCGGAAACTGAATAAACCAAATGTAAGGTGTATCCGGTGTTTGGATAGACCAAAAGCATAGTGCAATTCGAGCGTACCCGGCAACAGGGGTTGGATAAGGCTGTGCCGCTGTTTCCATTTTATAAAAATGCTGCGTTGGGATTTTGGATATTATCCGGCCCATATCATAAACTTTAAACTGACTTCCTGCGAGTGTTAGTATCTCACTGAGCGTCGCAATTGCTTTCATTAGTGCAGAGTGTTATGAATTTGAGAGTATTATAAGCAATCACTGGGCGTAAGAGTAGTCTGGGCCAGAATTTGGTATCATATATCACTTTGCCTTTTTATTTTTTAGGTTGTTTAGGTTATCGATTGTTTGGAAAGAAATGGGGGTTTCATGGATAATTATCAGAGATTGCGTTCTCAGTTGTTTTTATTAGAGCGCCATCTGAAGACGGCTCAATTATGGCAGTCTCATCATCCGTCACCGGATCAATTAGTCAGTCAACAGCCTTTTGCTATTGATACCTTAAGTATTGAGCAGTGGCTTCAGTTTATTTTTATTCCTCGTTTTCACTCGCTACTTGATGCGCGGACCCTTCTTCCCAAATCGATGTCGATAGCTCCTTATGCAGAAGAAGCGTTTAAAGAATATCACCAATCAACTGATGATATTTTGCAATTATTAAAGGAAATGGATGCGTTGTTTTAAGTATCCTAATCGTTTGAATTGACTCTATTATGGTTAAAGTTGTTCTAAATCTTGTTCAATTTCAGCGATTTTCTGGGTAACAACTTTTTCCAGATGCCTTAGTTCAAGTAGAATTTTTCGTTTTACATCTTGTTCATGGAGCTCTTTATTGACCAATTGGTCTAGATCTGCAACGATGTACCGCAATTCGGGACTGATCTCGGTTACGTTTTTATACTCGTTGGTTCCCCCATTTACGAGAACTTTTTTTTGCTGGCGAGGGAATTTTAATTTAATGCTTTTTGCAAAAAAATCGCCTTTGTTTTTTTGGAAGTAAATTTTCAAAATATCGTTATTCACTTCCTGACGAAGGGTATATCGTTCAATATGTTCTGGATGAATTATCCCAATTTTCTTTAAATTATCGTACATAGTGTTTTCCTGATCTCATCGGTTACTCAACTTATCTGTTTTTTATGAAGCATTGGATCATTTTTATTTTGTTGTCATTTCAGACTGTATTTATTTTTGTGTGATTGTCTGCTCGTTGAAAATGAATCACTATTATCGTCTCAGAATTATTCTGATAGTGATGAAGATTAATCTCACATCAGAAAACAAGACTGGCCCATCAAGAATCAATCGTTATTCATTGTAACTTCTTATCCTGAGCTGAGGTTAGTTAGACCCAGAGCTCAGGTTAAGCGTATGCAGATATTGGGAAAATTAAAAGTTTCCAAGAGGTGTTTATGAGGAACATTATGAGCAAAATTGGCGTTGTTGTGTGATAGCACAAAATAAAAGATATGATTTTATCTAAGTTTCTCAAACTCGGGATGGAATGCCGTCACTTATTAAAAGAGATGGCATTCCCGAGCTGGAGTTTAAGAATAGCTTTATATTGCAAAATCAGAATTAAACGTATTATAAAAATATGTTCAGATTAGTTATGATCATGCAGCTCATGGTTGAGTTCAATGGCTGATTTATTGGTCAGACATTCTATTGCACCGCTTTGGCTGTTACGTCTGAACAAAAGATCACTGCGTCCCGCTAATTCTCTTGCTTTTGCTGTTCCTGCTGGTTGTTTTTGTTCATCAAGTAAGGTTACTTTGGTTCCGGCAGTAATATAAAGGCCTGATTCGATAGTACAGCGATCTCCAAGAGGGATCCCGGTTCCAGCATTTGCACCAATTAAGCAATTTTCACCGATAGATATGATGACTTTTCCTCCACCACTAAGTGTTCCCATGGTAGAACAACCGCCACCAAGATCGGAATTGTTTCCTACGGTTACTCCTGATGAGATACGGCCTTCAACCATACTGATACCATGAGTACCTGCATTAAAGTTACAGAAGCCTTCATGCATTACTGTGGTCCCTTCACCAAGATAAGCACCCAGACGAACCCGTGATGTCGAGGCAATACGAACGCCTCTAGGAATGACATAATCGGTCATTTTTGGGAATTTATCGATAGATGTAACATCCAGGTGTTTTCCTTCTAGGCGTGCTTTGAGTTGGCGTTCTGGTAACTCAGATGGATCGATTGCTCCCTGATTAGTCCACGCAATGTTAGGGAGTACGGCAAAAATACCGGTTAGGTCTGTGCCATGAGGTTTCACTAAGCGATGGGATAGCAGTTGTAACTTTAGATAAGCTTCAGGTGTCGATTGTGGAGCACTATCGTTTTCAAGCACGGTTAGCACGGCTATTTGGTCTTTTGCCTGTCGTTCAATCAATTGAGTTAGTAATAATTTCCACTGATCGCCAATATTAGCTTGTTGCATTTTAGTCAGTTTTTCTTCTGATAATTCAATGACTCGGTTTCCTTGTGTATATCCTGCTGCATCAAGCAATGGGCTGATGGGATGGTGTTCAATTTGAACCAGAGGAGCAGGGTAAAATACTTCTAACCATTGTTGTTGGTTATTTTTGCTACCAAGACCAAGGCCTAAGCTAAAAAGAGTTGTGCTCATTAAAATCTCCATAAAATGTGTTAACAGGTTTGAGCGAGAATTTCCTGATCAAGTTGTTGTTCCAGCAACATTTTGAGTTGTTGTTGCTGTGCTTTATTGAGTCGGGTTCGGTCTTCTTTCGATATGATAAAGAAATCTTCAGCTTTTTCACCAATGGTCGTAATTTTTGACCCCTGAATGATGTAGTTTAATGATTGTAAGACTGCTCCGACAGATGCAAGTAGACCAGGACGATCTAATGTCGTTAATTCCATCAGAGTCCGGTTGCCACGGGTTGGTAGAAACTCTACGTGCGTTCGTACTGAGAATTGTTTGACTTGACGTGAAATCGTTCTGTTTTCCAGTGTTGCCGGACGTTGAAAATGCAACATAGTGATCAGACTTTTTTTGATATATTGCTGACGTTCTGGTGAAATGGGTTGCCCGTCTGGATCTAATACAATAAATGTATCCAAAACGTAGCCATCACGGCTAGACATAATCTGGGCATCATGAATGTTAAGATTTTTTTGTTCCATTTCATTGGCAACGGATGCAAACAGGTGAGGGATATCTTTGCTGTAAATAAAAATTTCTGTTCCTCCCCGGCTGGCTCTTCGGCTGATAAGAACGAGTGGTTGGGTATTACTATGACCCCACAGGTACTCACTATGCCAGGCAATTTGCTCTGGTGTATGCCTTAAAAAGTAGTCGACTCTGAAACGTTTCCAGATTGTTTTAACTTGTTTCTGAGAAAAGCCTCGTTCTAGTAGTAGCTCTAAAGCATTATTTTGTTTTTCCCGGACGAGTCCCCGCAAATCAACTGGATTTTCTAAACCTCGTCTTAGCGCTTTTTGAGTGGCCTGATAAAGCTCTCTCATTAATGTGCCTTTCCAACTATTCCAAACGTTGTCGTTGGTGGCACAGATATCAGCGACAGTTAAGCAAAATAGCATATCCAGATGGCGTTCATCGCGCACTAGTTTTGCGAATTCAGTGATGACATCAGGATCATAGATATCTCGTCTTTGGGCGGTGATAGACATTAGCAGATGATGTCTGACAAGCCATGCGACAGTTCGTGATGAAGGTTTGCTAAAGCCATGCCTCAGACAGAATTTTTCTGCATCGATAGCGCCCAAGATGGAGTGATCGCCTTTTCGGCCTTTTGCTATGTCGTGGAATAGAGCCGCTAATAGTAATAGATCCGGACGTTCTAATCGTTCATAGATTTCACTACCAAGAGGGTAGGTGGTTTTTGATGTTTCGGTCGAGTAATTATGAATATGCTTGATGAGCCTGTGGGTGTGTTCGTCAACTGTATAGGCATGAAACAGATCAAATTGCATTTGTCCGACAATTTGGCTCCAAGCTGGAAGATATGTCGATAATACGCCGTAACGATGCATTAATGTAATCGTTAATCCACTAATATTCGGATGTTTAATCAAAGCACGGAATTTCTGCCTGCAAGCCTCAATATCTTCAAGCCAGCATGATTGACGTCGGCGAGCTTCCCTTAGTTGCCTTAAAGTGGCTGAGTAAATACCTGTGATGCGTTCATTATCTGCTATAAAGAGGAACATTTGCAGAATTTGCTCGGGAGATTTCATAAAGAGCTGTTGATCGGTCGTATCAATCAATGTTCCTCGAACAATAAAGTCATCATTAATAGGACGAACATCTATCGCTGTATTTCCTAAAATAGCTTCATTAAAAAGTTGCAGCAGCATTTCGTTGAGTTCACTAATTCTTCGCACGGTCTGGAAAAACTGCTTCATTAATTTTTCGACGGGCTGATTATGATCGCCCTGATAGCCCATTGTTTTTGCAACAGTTAATTGTCTGTCAAAAAGAAGTCTGTTATCTGCTTTGTTGAGTTGTAGGTGTAAAGCAAATCGGACGCGCCATAGAAAATCCCGGCAGTCTTTTAATTCCCTGTATTCAGCTTCGGTGAGAAAACCATGTTCAGCAAGAGCTTTAAGGTTGCTTGAACCAAAGTGCTTTCCTGCGACCCAGGCAATGGTTTGAATATCCCTCAATCCCCCCGGGTTTGCTTTTAAATCAGGTTCTAATGAATAGGCTGAATTTTTATAACGGGAATGGCGTTGTAGTTGTTCTGTTTGTTTAGCTTGAAAAAAATCAGCGATTGGCCAGAATTTATCACCTTTAACTGTTTTCTCAAGTTGGCTGTACGTTGAGGTATTTCCAGTGATGAGCCTAGATTCGATGAGGTTTGTAGCAATAGTGATATCTTGTAGGCCGAGTTCAATACATTCATCAATCGAGCGAACACTTTGTCCAACGTCTAATTTTATATCCCATAAGAATGTGATGAAATCTGAGATACTTTGTTGATTTTGAGCGTCTAATAATTCATCGAACAAGATGAGAATATCAATATCTGATTTGGGATGTAGCTCTCCTCGTCCATATCCCCCTACAGCAACTAAACTCAAATGGGTATTTTTATCTAAGCCAAATTGTTGCCAGATTAATCTTAGTAACTGGTCGAGTTGCAATGCTCTTTCTCGGACGAGTTGTGTGACCGGAATCTGTTGGTGAAATTGTTGTTCGAGCCATTGCTGTTGTTGCTGCAAAAACGATTTGCAGTCAGCAATGCTGACTGATTTTGGCAACACAGGTGGTGATGTTATAAAGGAGGTTGTCATTGTTATTCTCGAAATTGTTCAAGATGGTTTAACTATGATTTATTTGGCGCACAAAGTCTTCATTACTGCGCAAAGTCAAAATTTCCACTCCATCATTAGTGACCAGCAGAGTGTGTTCCCATTGAGCTGATGGTTGGCCGTCTTTTGTTGTGGCTGTCCATCCATCCTTTTTATTGACTTTACATTTGTAGGTTCCAGCATTGATCATCGGCTCAATTGTAAATGTCATTCCTGCTTGGAGTTTCATACCTGTTCCGGCTTGTCCATAATGTAAAACTTGAGGTTCTTCATGAAAACCTTCGCCGATGCCATGACCACAGAAATCCCGTACGACTGAAAACCCCTGGGGTTCGGCAACATGTTGACATGCTGCACCAATATCGCCGAGGTATGCTCCGGGACGAACCAGCTTGATTGCTTCGTAAAGAGAATCTTGTGCGGCTTTACATAATTTTCTTTTTAATGGTGTGACCTGTCCAACGCAAAACATTGCTGAACTATCTCCATGGAAACCATCTTTTATAACGGTTACATCAATGTTTAGAATATCGCCTTCTCGAAGTTTTTTGTGGGACGGGATACCATGGCAAACAACCTCGTTTAAGGAAATGCAGACTGATTTTGGATAGCCGTTATAGTTTAATGGTGCAGGAATTGCCTCCTGAACATTGACGATATAATCATGGCAATGTTGGTTTAGTTCTTCGGTGGTCGTTCCTTTTTGAACATAAGGTTCTATCATTTCAAGAACATCAGCTGCTAATTTGCCGGCGATACGCATTTTCTCAATCTGTTCGGGTGTTTTAATTAAGTTTGTCATTCCTTCTGAGAATCCCATTTTTAGAGGTGATAATCGTCTTATGTTTATTAAGACTGTTCAGTAATTGCTTTCTTTACGGCATGTAGGCAGTGTAACCGATAGATAGCGTAAGTTGTAGCGTCAAACGATATTGATTTGGGGGGAATTAAATCGTTTGGAACTACCCTTTCGGGCTTAGCTTGTTTCCGATCTTTTATGACTTAGAATACTTTAAATCTATTTTGGGATTACTCCAATATAATTGCACTTTATCAACGCGGGTTTATATGGTATAAATCGCGCCGGGAAAACATGGCTGATGTCAGTCTGTTTAAGATCCCAAACATAAATTGTGTTTTATCATAACACACACACGTCGATACCTGCGCCGGGGTGCCTTTGTTGGTCGGTTAGCAGGGATGTGTGGAGGCTTAACCCCGTTAGAGGAAATTAAAATCATGGCAAAAGTATCAATGCGCGATATGTTGCAAGCCGGTGTCCATTTCGGCCACCAGACTCGCTACTGGAACCCAAAAATGAAACCATTCATCTTTGGTGCCCGTAATAAAGTTCATATCATCAACCTGGAAAAAACACTTCCATTGTTTAATGGTGCAATGGATATCATTAGCAATCTGGCTTCTAAAAAAGGCAAAATTTTGTTTGTCGGCACCAAACGTGCGGCAAGTCAGGCGATTAAAGATGCAGCAGTCCGTTGTGATCAGTATTATGTTAATCACCGTTGGTTAGGTGGAATGCTGACAAACTGGAAAACTGTTCGTCAGTCTATTAAACGTCTGAAAGATTTAGAATCACAGAGCCAGGATGGAACTTTCGATAAGTTGACCAAGAAAGAGGCGTTGATGCGTACTCGTGAAATGGAAAAACTTGAAAAAAGTTTAGGTGGTATCAAAGATATGGGTGGTTTGCCAGATGTGTTGTTCGTCATCGATGCTGAGCATGAAAGCATTGCTATCCGTGAAGCTAATAATCTGGGTATTCCGGTGATCTCAGTTGTTGATACAAACTCTGATCCAGATGGTATTACCCATATCATCCCTGGTAACGATGATGCGATTCGTGCTGTGAAATTATACTTGGAAGCAGCTGCGGATGCGGTGCTGACTGGTCGTCAGGCCGATTTGGTCGTTCAGGCCGAAGAAGACGGTTTCGTTGAAGAAGCTGCGGAATAATAAGGCATTATCCCTTATTAACCAAACCCAACTTGTTGGTTAACAGGGGCCGCATGGCCCCTGTGTTTTATCCGAAACGACAGAGGATTTAGCAAATGGCAATTACTGCTGCTTTGGTAAAAGAACTGCGCGAACGTACTGGCGCAGGTATGATGGATTGTAAGAAAGCCCTGGTTGAAACTGATGGTGATATCGAACTGGCGATTGAGAACATGCGTAAATCAGGACAGGCAAAAGCGGCTAAAAAAGCAGGCCGTGTTGCTGCAGAAGGCGCTATTTTCGCTAAAGTTGAAAAAGGTGTTGGAACATTAGTTGAATTTAACTGTGAAACCGATTTTGTTGCAAGAGATAAAAGTTTCGTTGCTTTAGGTAATGAAATTGCAGCGGTTGCACATGATGCAAAATTGAACGATATCCAACTGCTGTTAGATTCAACTTTAGCCAGCGGTGAGACAGTTGAAGTAACTCGTGCGAATCTGGTCGCAAAAATTGGTGAAAACATGAGTGTTCGTCGTGTTGTTACTGTTGAAGGCGACAATCTTGGTTATTATATTCATGGTGGGCGGATTGGTGTAATCACTGTACTTAAAGATGGTGATGAAGAACTTGCTAAAGATTTGGCAATGCATGTTGCTGCTGCAAGTCCTCAATTTGTTAAACCTGAAGATGTGCCTGCGGATGTTGTAGAAAAAGAAAAAGCAATTCAGATTGAAATTGCAATGAACAGTGGCAAACCAGCTGAAATCGCAGAAAAAATGGTTTTAGGTCGGATGAAAAAATTCACTGGAGAAATTAGTTTGACTGGGCAACCTTTTGTAAAAGATCCAAGTCATACTGTAGGCGCTCTTTTGAAAGAAAAGAATGCAGATGTGATTAACTTTATTCGCTTGGAAGTGGGTGAAGGTATCGAGAAAAAAGAAGATGACTTTGCAGCTGAAGTTGCAGCTCAGGTAGCAGCAGCTAAAAAGTAAGTTATCGTTGCAATATGGTTGTGGTCTGGAGCCACAACCTTTTTTAAATCCCCATGATAAAAGAGATACGAAAACCATGAGTATCAATCCTAAACCAGCCTATCGACGCATACTATTGAAATTATCCGGTGAAGCATTAATGGGAGAAGAGAGTTTCGGTATCGATCCTTCTGTTCTTGGCCGTATGGCTCTGGAAATTAAAGAGCTTGTTGAACTTGGGGTCCAGGTCGGGTTGGTTATCGGTGGCGGCAATTTATTTCGTGGTGAAGGCCTTGCCAAGGCAGGAATGAATCGTGTGGTCGGTGATCATATGGGAATGTTGGCAACGGTTATGAATGGCTTGGCAATGCGTGATGCGTTGCACCGTGCTTTTGTTAATGCACGATTGATGTCAGCGATTGAATTAACGGGGGTTTGTGATTCATACAATTGGGCTGATGCAATTAGTAATTTGAAAAGTGGTCGTGTTGTCATTTTCTCGGCGGGTACAGGTAATCCTTTCTTTACAACGGACTCAGCAGCTTGTTTACGCGGTATTGAGATTGAAGCGGATGCTGTTTTAAAAGGTACAAAAGTCGACGGCGTTTATAATGATGATCCAGTGAAGAATCCCGAGGCGACTTTATATTCAGAACTCTCTTATAATGAAGTCCTTGAACAAGAATTAAAAGTAATGGATTTAGCTGCATTTACGTTAGCTCGTGATCATGGGGTACCTATTCGGGTATTTAATATGAATAAACCTGGCGCGCTAAAACGTGTTGTGATGGGGCAACCGGAAGGGACCATTATTTATAAAACTTCAAATTTGCTTGGTGAGGAAAACTAACGTGATTAATGAAATTAAACAAGATGCGCGCCAGCGTATGGAAAAGAGTGTTGAGTCACTTCGTGGACAAATGTCAAAAATTCGTACTGGTCGTGCTCATCCAAGTTTATTGGACGGTATAAATGTTTCATATTATGGCGTTGATACACCTTTAAATCAGGTTGCGAATATTGGGACTGAAGATTCGCGTACATTGACTGTGACAGTGTTTGATAAATCCGCTATACAGTCAGTTGAAAAGGCTATATTGACTTCTGGTTTAGGGTTGAATCCTTCTTCTGCTGGTACATTGATTCGAATTCCTCTTCCTCCTTTGACAGAAGAGCGTCGTAAAGATTTGATCCGACTGGTTCGTTCTGAGGCTGAGCAAGGTAAAGTTGCTGTACGTAACATTCGCCGTGATGCAAATAGTGATATAAAATCGCTGTTAAAAGAGAAAGATATTAGCGAAGATGAAGAGCGTCAGGGACAGGATGACATTCAGAAATTGACAGATGACTTTGTAAAACGGGTTGATGAACTACTCAGCCATAAAGAAAAAGAGCTAATGGAAATATAGCGAATACAGTTTGGATATGCCGTGTTATTTCGCGCGGCTTTTTTGTTTATGGGGTAAGTTTATGGTCGCGAGCGATCCTGCTAACAATGTGACGAGCGCTCTTCCTCGTCATGTGGCGATCATTATGGATGGCAATGGCCGTTGGGCTAAGCAGCGTGGTCGTCTGAGGATGGTTGGACATCATGCTGGAGCGAAAACAGTCCGTCGAATTGTTAGATGTGCTGCGAAATTAGGGATTGAGCAGTTAACGCTATTTGCTTTTAGCAGTGAGAATTGGCGTCGACCTCAAGAAGAAGTCGCTAATTTGATGAAGTTATTTATGACTGTTCTACAGCGTGAAGTTAAAATGCTGAATAAGAATAATGTCAAACTTAGGATTATTGGTGCCCGAAATGATTTTTCTCAGGCACTACAAAAGCGGATTTTAGCAGCCGAATCTCTTACAGCAGATAATTGTGGATTACAATTAAATATTGCTGCAAATTATGGTGGCCGTTGGGATATTACTCGTCAAGTTCGACAGCTCGCCGATCAAATTAGTCGCGGGATGCTCGATGGATCACAAATCAATGAAGAAATAATCGGCCAGGCTTTTTCTGAGCAGTCTGTGGGCGATGTTGATTTGATGATTCGTACCGGTGGTGAACATCGGATCAGTAATTTTTTGATTTGGCAACTTGCATATGCTGAGCTTTATTTCACGGATCGGTTATGGCCTGATTTCGATGAACAAGCATTTCGTGATGCTCTTGCTTCATATGTGAGACGTGAACGTCGTTTTGGTTGTACGACAGAGCAGATCCAAAAAATAACTAAAACCGGATAACCAAATATGAATGGGGATTGATTTGCTCAAACAACGGATTATTACAGCGTTATTTTTAGCACCTATCGCAATATTGGGGATATTCTTTCTTCCAACAAGTGGTTTGGCTATTGCGCTTACAATTATTTTTTTTATTTCAGCATATGAATGGGCCGGCCTGATTACTCAAAAATTATTTAGCCGTATGGTTTATACCACTTCTTTTTGTGTTTTATGGGGAGTTGGTTACTTATTCTTTCATTTGACTTCATTAGCCCATTCTTCTTCTATTTTCTATTTGTTCGTCATTGCCGGTATTTTTTGGTTGATAGCATTGGTGCTGGTGTTGAGTTATTCCCATACGAATCAATTGTTGCATCGTAGTATTTTGTTTAAATGGGCGGCAGGCCTTTTAGCTTTGTTGCCTTTTGGCTGGTCTGTTTTGACATTGCGCAGTGTCAGCATTGATCCATCCGTTGGGGCTGGTTGGGTTGTTTATGTTTTACTTTTGGTATGGGCTGCTGACTCAGGAGCTTATTTTACCGGACGGCAATTTGGCAGGTTAAAATTAGCCCCCAAAGTTAGCCCAAAAAAAACTGTTGAAGGATTGGCCGGTGGGTTAATTTTAGCGATGGTTGTCTGTTTTATTACACTTACTTTCTTTAAGCCTCATGTTCAAAGCGCATGGGTTTTTGCTGGTTGTTCATTGCTTACTGCATTGGCATCTGTCATCGGTGATTTATTTGAGAGTATGCTAAAGAGAGATGCTGGTATAAAGGATAGTGGAACGCTACTTCCCGGGCATGGAGGTTTGCTTGACCGTATCGACAGTCTAACTGCTGCACTACCTGTTTTTACACTTTGTTATTTATTATGGATCACATCATGAATCCACGTCGAATGGTGGTTATGGGGGCTACGGGATCAATTGGTCGTAGCACGTTTCAGGTTGTAGATAAAAATCCCCATGAGTTTGTTATCCATGCTTTAAGCGGAAATCGTAATGTCGCCCGTATGTGGGATTTAATCCAAAAATATCATCCCCAGTATGTTGTTATGTCCGATTCTAAGTCAGCAAATGAATTACGGGAGCTAACAGGATCAGATTGTCTTATTCTCTCGGGTCATGAAGCTCTAATTGAAGCTGCTTCAGATCCTCAGGCTGATTTAGTTATGGCCGCAATTGTAGGCGGTGCTGGTTTAGCTTCAACTTTAGCGGCTGTCCGGGCAGGAAAAACGGTGCTACTTGCTAATAAAGAAGCACTTGTTATGACAGGTGAGTTATTGATGAAAGAAGCTTTAGCTCATCGGGCAACAATATTGCCTGTTGATAGTGAACATAGCGCAATGTTTCAGTGCTTACCCAAAGAGATTCAAAATCAACTGGGATTTTGTGATTTAGCTGCTCATGGTGTTTCAAAGCTATTGTTAACCGGTTCTGGTGGCCCGTTTAAGGAATTTCCTCTTTCCCATCTTCATGATGTTACCGTGGAACAGGCAATTACTCATCCTAATTGGTCTATGGGAAGAAAAATTTCTGTTGATTCGGCAACTATGATGAATAAAGGTCTGGAGTTTATTGAAGCGAAGCGCCTTTATAATGCACAGCGTCATCAAATTCAGGTTATTTTACATCCACAGTCCGTTATTCATTCCATGATTCAATATTGTGATGGTGCTGTACTTGCTCAACTTGGTGTTCCTCATATGGCTACTCCAATTGCCTATGCGATGGGGTATCCCAATAGAATTTCATCAAATGTTGAACCTCTGGATTTTTTTACACTCAAAGAACTGACATTTGCTGAACCAGATTATGTGCGTTATCCCTGTCTGGCTTTGGCGATGGAAGCTTGTTTTCAAAGTCAATTTGCTACTACGGCTCTTAATGCCGCGAATGAAGTGGCAGTTGAAGCTTTTTTAAATCGGCAGATCCGGTTTACTGATATTTCAGTTGTTGTTGAGCATAGTTTGAGTAAATTGGATGAGCATGGCCGATCTTTAAATTTGGATGAGTTGCTGGCACTTGATGAGGAAATACGTCAAGATAGCGGGCAGTTTATACGAGGCTATTGTTGATGCAGAGTTTTATCTGGGACGCTTTTTTCTTTGTTATTGCTCTTGGCGTTCTGGTAACTATTCATGAGTTTGGTCACTTTTGGGTGGCCAGACGATGTGGTGTTAGAGTTGAGCGCTTTTCTATTGGCTTTGGACGTAAGTTATGGTCTCGAGTAGCCAATGATGGGACAGAATATGTTATTGCTATGATCCCGTTAGGCGGATACGTCAAGATGCTCGATGAACGGGTTGAGTCAGTCGCTGTTGAATTACGTCCCTTCGCTTTTAATCGGCAACCGCTGTGGCAGCGAGCATCTATTGTTATTGCTGGGCCTTTAGCTAATTTTATTTTGGCCATTTTTGCATTTTGGCTCATGTTTATGATGGGTATTCCGGGTGTAAAACCTGTAGTGGGTCAAGTAAGCGAACAAAGCGTCGCATATCAAGCCGGATTGACGGCTAATCAACAAATTATATCGGTAAATGGCCAGAAAACTCAGGACTGGCATGCCCTGTTATTAGCTCTGGTTTCTCATGTCGGCGAGTCTGATGTCCATCTCACAGCTAAAAGTGCTGATGGCTCTATTCATAAATATCAGTTGAATTTAGAGAATTGGAAGTTACCCGATAATAATAAGGTTGATCCTCTGTCTGGATTGGGCATTGTTCCATTCAGACCTAGAATTCAATTGCAGGTTGCAGAAGTTGTTGCTAATAGCCCTGCGTTTTTAGAAGGGATTCAAGTGGGGGATAAGTTGTTAGCTGTTAATCATCGCCCGTTGTCAAATTGGCAAGAGTTTACCAATTTGGTTCGCCATCATGCCGGAAAATCAATGAAACTGTCGGTCAAGAGAAATGGGCAGTTCCGAACAGTTGTAATTAAGCCTAAGTTAAAACAATATCGCGGAAAAACAATTGGGTTTTTAGGCATAGCTCCGGTGGTTGAATCATACCCTGAGCAATATTTGATGACACTTCGGTATGCTCCGATTGAATCGTTGGTTAAAAGTGCACAACGGACATGGTCAATGAGTTTATTGACTCTTGATATGATGGGTAAATTGATTACTGGAAAAATTTCCGTTCATAATTTAAGTGGTCCGATTGCTATCGCTAAAGGGGCTGGTCAATCAGCTCAGTATGGATTAGTGTATTTTTTGGGCTTTTTAGCGCTAGTGAGTATCAATTTAGGAATTTTTAATTTGTTCCCATTACCTGTATTGGATGGAGGGCATCTGTTATTTTTTGCCGTTGAAGCTATAACTGGAAGACCTGTTTCTGAGAGGGTTCAAGAGCTTGGCATGAAAATTGGCACATCTGTGCTGGTCGTCGTGATGATGTTTGCCTTATTTAATGATTTAATGCGCTTATAATAATTAGGATATTGTTCTTCTCTATGTTGAAAAAGAAGTTTTTCGCAGCAGCATTGGCCGTTTGTTGGTCAGGGATGAGTCTGGCTGCCCAAGTTAGCGAATTTAAAGTTAATGATATTCATGTTGAAGGGTTGCAGCGGGTGTCTTTGGGGGCAGCGCTATTGCAGATTCCAATTCGTGTTGGAGATGCGGTCGATCGTGATTCGATTAGTGATAGCTTAAAAGCACTCTATCATAGTGGTGATTTCCAGGATGTGTCTGTTTACAGAGATAAGAATTCACTGATCTATAAAGTGAAAGAACGTCCTGTAATTGCGAGCCTTGATTTTTCAGGGAACCATGATATCAAGTCGAAAAAACTTAAGAAAAGTCTTTCAGCTCAAGGTATTAAGGTTGGCGAACCTCTTGATAGAACCAATTTGAGTAATATCGAAAAAGGATTGGAAGATTTCTATTATTCAGTTGGTAAATATAATGCTCATGTGACGGCAGTTGTCACACCTTTACCCAGAAATCGTGTTGATTTGAAATTTTCCTTCAGAGAAGGTCTTTCTGCGAAGATTCAGCAAATCAATATTATTGGTAATCATAAATTTTCAGATGAAGAATTACTGAAGCGTTTGCAATTGACCGATGATGTTCCATGGTGGGATATCATGGGAAATCAGAAATACCAGAAGCAAAAGTTAGCTGGTGATTTAGAGACGATTAAAAGCTTCTATTACAATCGTGGCTATGCCCGTTTTAAAATTAAATCTACTCAGGTAGAACTTACCCCTGATCGTCATCAAGTGTATATCACTATTAATGTTCATGAAGGCCAAATCTATAAAATTAAGAAGGTTGATCTTGGTGGAAATTTATTAGGACGTAAGGCCCAAATTGAGAAGTTGATCCCTATTAACGCTGGCTCTACTTATAATGGCTCTGATATATCGCATATGCAGGATATATTAGAAAAATATCTGGGACGTTATGGGTATGCTTATCCTCAAATCACGGTTTTTCCAAAAATTGACGACAAAGATAGAACGGTTACATTAGATGTTAATGTTCGTCCTGGTTCTCGTATTTATGTGCGCCATATTAATATTTCAGGTAATGATATCACTGAAGATAAGGTCATTCGTCGTGAGATGAGACAGATGGAAGGAGCCTGGTTATCCAGCCAGAAAGTTGAACAATCTAAAAAAAGGTTAAACCGTTTAGGCTTTTTCAAAAAGGTTGATACTCAAACAGTTCGGGTACCAGGTCATCCTGATGAAGCCGATGTCGATTTTTCAGTTGCAGAACAACCAACGGGTTCAATTACTGCTGGAATTGGGTATGGCACAACATCTAAAATTAGTTTAAATGCGGGAATTAGTCAGAAGAACTTTATGGGAACGGGAGATTCGGTTGGAATCAAACTAAGCCGCAATAGTTATTCTAAACAAGTCAATTTATCACATAATAATCCTTATTTTACTAAGAATGCAGTCAGTTTGGGTGAAGATCTTTATTATAAAGACTTCAATGCATCGAAGGCTAACTTGGTAAGCTATACCAATAAAACAATTGGTATAAAGGGAACGTTAGGTTTTCCTATTAATGAAAATAACCGATTGTCAGTTGGGTTGGGTGGTGAAATAAACAAGATTTCTCAATCAGATCCTTATGAACAAATTCGTCAATTTTGGGACATCTATAGTGGTTACTCGAATGCTCATGATAATACTTTAGATTTTAAAAATGTTACCGTGACCGCCGGATGGACTCGAAATACGCTAAACTATGGTCGATTGCCTAGTGCGGGAAGTCGTCAAAATCTTTCGTTGACTGTTTCGGTTCCGGGATCTGATACCCAGTACTTTAAAACGAGCTTTGATACACGTAATTATTTCCCACTTACTCGCAGTCAAAACTGGGTCGTAATGACACATGGAAAAGTCGGCTATGGTAATGGGTACGGAAAAGTTGATGGGAATGATCAGATTCTACCGTTTTTTGAAAACTTTTATGCTGGCGGGTGGGGGTCTATTCGTGGTTTTTCATCGAATACGGTCGGGCCGCGAGCAATCTATCAGGATTATTATGATGGAGAGAATAATTATGTCCCGGGTGGTGCAACAGGGGGGAATGGCATCTTTGATGGAAGTATCGAATTGATATTCCCGATTCCTTTTATGAGTAATTCCTACTCAAAACAGCTCAGGGCAAGTACATTTTTTGATTTCGGCTCTGTTTGGGATACAGAATATGATACATCGAAGGCGATGGCACAATGTGTTCGTAATTGTGATGAGATAGCTGATTACACGAAACCGGGCAGAATTCGGGCGTCAGTCGGGGTTTCGTTGCAGTGGTGGTCTCCGATCGGGCCTTTGGTATTTTCACTGGCAAAACCAGTTAAAAAATATCCAGGTGATCAAACAGAGTTTTTCTCATTTAATATAGGCCAGACATTTTAAGTTGATAAACAGGAGTTCTTTGTGAAAAAGCTGGTTCAAAGTATTTTAATTGCAGTTGCCTTATTGGGGCCTGCTACTGCGGCAATGGCAAGTAATAAAATTGCGACGATCAATATGCGTGAGGTTTTTCAACAACTTCCTCAGCGTGAAGCTGTTATAAAAAAATTGCAAAATGAGTTTGCCGGAAGAGTTAAAGAGCTTCGTGGATTGCAGTCTAAGATTCAGGTTCTTTACCAAAAACGACAGAAAAATAAGGCTCTGATGAGTAGTGATGATCTAACAAAAATGAATCGCAATCTTGAAGAGTTACAGACTGAATTTCAGTTAAAACGTAAAAACTTTGAAGATGACCATCGTCGAGCTAGTGAGAAAGAGCAGCAGAAACTGATTGCAAAGATCCAGGCAGCAGTGAGTAAAATAGCGAAACAGAAAGGCTATGATGTTGTGATCCCAATTGACGCAACTGCATACGCTAAACCTAATTTGGATATTTCTAAACAGGTTATTGATACAGTTAGTAAACAGAAATAATAAAAGAGTAATCAGTATGTCTGTAACTTTACAGCAAGTTGCTGAATGGGTCGGCGGTCAGTTACAAGGTCCGGCGCAGGCAAAAATTGAGCGCATAGCCCCTTTATCTAAAGCTGAAGAGCACGATGCGACTTTTTTGACAGATAGTAGTTATCGGGACCAATTGCAAGATTGTAAGGCTGGGGTTATCTTGTTGGCGCAAAAAGATGCGTCTTTTGCGGGTTGTCCAGTTATTATTGTTAAAGATCCTTATCTTGCATATGCATTACTGGCTCAGCATCTTGATACGACTCCCGCAAGTGCATCTCATATTCATTCTAGTGCCGTTATAGCGGATGATGTTGAATTAGGTCGTAATGTGAGTATCGGTGCTAATGCTGTGATTGAGCAAGGTGTGTCGATTGGTGATAATTGCCAAATTGGCTCGGGGTGTTTCGTTGGCCAGCAAACTCGTATAGGAGCCGATACAAAGTTATGGGCTAATGTGACCGTGTATCACCGGGTGAGTATTGGAAAACATTGTTTAATTCAGTCTGGTACCGTAATTGGTTCTGATGGTTTCGGTTACGCGAATGATCGCGGGAATTGGGTGAAAATTCCACAGGTGGGACGTGTTATTATTGGCGATAGAGTCGAGATTGGCGCTGCAACGTGTATTGATCGTGGGGCTCTCGATGATACCGTTATTCATGATGGTGTGATTATTGATAATCTTTGCCAGATTGCTCATAACGTTGAGATCGGCGACAATACGGCTCTGGCTGGCTGTACAACGATGGCTGGTAGTCTAAAAATAGGTAAATATTGTGTCATTGGTGGTGCCTGTGTGCTTAATGGGCATATGGAAATATGTGATCAAGTGCATATTTCAGGAATGTCGATGGTCATGCGTCCGATTGAGCATCCTGGTGTTTACTCTTCGGGGATTCCCGCACAGACTAATAAACAATGGCGTAAAACTGCTGCTTTAGTCATGAAGATTGACGAAATGTATAAGCGGTTAAGGGCGTTGGAGCATCAAGTTGCATGTACCGACACTGATAATAAAAAGTAAGAATTACAGGAAACAGAATTTTGAGTCAGGAATTAAATCGTCTCGATATCCAGGATATTCTGGAGTTATTACCCCATAGATATCCATTTTTGCTTGTGGATAGAGTTCTCGATTATGAAATCGGTAAATCAATTCATGCAATTAAAAATGTTTCTTTCAATGAGCCTTTTTTTACGGGCCATTTTCCAGAGCACCCAGTTTTCCCTGGCGTCATGCTTCTTGAAGCGATGGCTCAGGTTACAGGGATATTAGCGTTTAAATCGGCTGGAAAACCGAGAGAAAATGAGCTTTATTATTTTGCAGGGATCGATAAAGCTCGATTTAAAAGACCTGTAGGTCCTGGTGATGTTATTCATTTTGAAGTTGACTATCTGCGAGATTTGCGTGGCGTTGGTAAATTTAGTGGTGTAGCTAAAGTCGATAATGAAATTGCCTGTGCCGCTGATATTATGTGTGCTCGAAGAGAATATAAATGATTGATTCAACTGCAATGATTCATCCAACTGCCATTATCGGTGATCGAGTAACCATCAAGGCTGGTGTTGAGATTGGTGCCTATAGTGTTGTAGAAGGCGATGTAAGCATTGGAGAAAATACTTGGATTGGTTCTCATGTTGTGATCAAAGGTCGAACAACAATCGGATGTAATAATAAAATTTATCAATTTGCATCCATTGGTGAAGCATGCCAAGACTTGAAATATCAAGGCGAAGACACAGCTTTGATCATCGGTGATAATAACACGATTCGTGAAAGTGTGACGATGCATCGAGGAACCATTCAGGATAAAGGTATTACCCAGGTTGGCAATCAGAATTTATTTATGGTGAATGTTCATGTTGCCCATGATTGCCAGATTGGGGATAGCTGCATTTTTGCTAACAATGCCACATTGGCAGGCCATGTATCTATTGGTGATTTTGTGATATTTGGTGGATTGTCTGCAATTCATCAATTTGGCAAAGTTGGCTCCCATGCATTTATCGGTGGATGTGCTGCGCTGAATAAAGATGTCCCTCCATATGTGATGGCTGTTGGTAATTATGCAAGGCCTGTGACAATTAATAGTGAAGGATTACTACGACGTGGGTATAGTAAGGAATCAATCCGGGCGTTGCGTCAAGCATATAAAATCCTTTATCGGGAAGGCCATACAGTGGAAGAAGCTATTGAAAAAATAGAGTGTATGAGCGATAAATTTCCGGAGGTGACATTGTTTGTTGATTTCCTCTCCAAGCATGGACGGGGGATTATCCGGTGAACCAGCAAGGGCTTCCAAGTCAGCAACCCGTCCATATTGCTATTGTCGCCGGAGAAGTCTCCGGCGATATTTTAGGTGCCGGTTTAATTGAGCAGCTGCGAATTTTATATCCAAATGCACGGTTTTCCGGGATTGTTGGGCCTTTGATGTCGGCGCAAGGATGTGAAGCCTATTTTCAGATGGAAGAACTATCTGTTATGGGGATTGTTGAAGTATTGGAAAAACTTCCCAGAATCCTCACCATTCGTCGAAAGTTACTTCAGCGTTTAAAATCTGAAAGACCTGATGCTTTTATTGGAATTGATGCTCCGGATTTTAATTTAACCGTTGAAGAACAATTGCATCGTTGCGGTATCAAAACAATTCATTATGTGAGTCCGTCTGTCTGGGCATGGAAACAGAAGCGAGTCTTTAAGATAAAAAGGGCATGTGATTTATTACTGGCATTTCTACCTTTTGAAAAAGCTTTTTATGATCGATTTAATGTCCCTTGTGAATTTGTTGGTCATACGATGGCTGATGCCATTCCTCTAGATGTACCTAAAGAGCCGGCTCGTGAACAGTTAGGGTTGAGTCCAGACGGGCCTCTATTAGCTTTATTACCCGGAAGTCGTAAGTCCGAAATAGAGTTATTAACACAGCCTTTCGTCGAAACAGTTAATCAACTGGCAAAACAGATTCCTTTATTAGAAGTGGTTGTCCCCTTGGTTAATGAGCGTCGGCGTGGACAATTTGAGCAGCTTTTAAGGCAGTATCCTTGTCAGGTAAAAGTTCATTTAATTGATGGACATGCCCGAGAGGTTATGGCTGCCAGCGATGTTATTTTGTTGGCATCAGGCACGGCTGCATTAGAAGCGATGCTTGTTAATCGGCCAATGGTTGTTGGTTATCGACTTAAATCCTTAACTTATTGGATTGCGAAGAAACTAGTTAAAACTCCGTATGTTTCTTTACCTAATTTACTGGCTGATGAAATGCTAGTTCCTGAATGTATCCAAGAGGATTGCTGCCCGGAAGTTTTATCGTCTTTCTTGCTGCCTTTGCTGCAGGAGCCTTCTCCTCAATTAACTTTAAAATTTCGACAATTACATCAACAGATCCGTTGTCAGGCTGATCTGCGATCTGCGTTATCTGTTAAACGGGTTTTAGAATCATGAGTTTTCATTATCCATTCGGTTTTTCATGTATTGCTGGTGTTGATGAGGTTGGGCGAGGTCCGTTAGTCGGTGATGTCGTTACTGCTGCAGTTATTTTAGATTATCAAAAGCCAATTATTGGTTTGAACGACTCGAAAAAATTGTCTGAGAAAAAACGCCAAAAGTTATTTGATGAAATTAAGG
Organism: Candidatus Celerinatantimonas neptuna; assembly: GCA_911810475.1. Classification (NCBI taxonomy): domain Bacteria; kingdom Pseudomonadati; phylum Pseudomonadota; class Gammaproteobacteria; family Celerinatantimonadaceae; genus Celerinatantimonas; species Candidatus Celerinatantimonas neptuna. Next base: position 439,661 of record OU461276.1, on the reverse strand, counting down.
CAAATGCTAAGGCCTTTGCTATTGGTCGTGCAACACCAGCTGAGATTGATCAGTTGAATATATTGCATGCAACAATGTTAGCAATGCAGCGGGCTGTAGCTGCTCTGCCTATATTGCCTGATTTTGTACTTGTTGATGGAAATCGTTCTCCAGAATTTGCTTGCCCCAGTGATGCGGTGATTAAAGGTGATGGTTTGGTCGCAGAAATTAGTGCTGCTTCTATTTTGGCTAAAGTGACGCGAGATCGCGAAATGGTTGAGCTGGATAAAAAATATCCTCAATACCAATTTGCCAAACATAAAGGCTATCCAACTAAAGTACATTTAGAACAACTCGAAAAATTTGGCCCTATTCGCGAACATCGACGCAGCTTTAAACCAGTACAACGTGTATTAGCTTCTTTGGACGTGTCATCATGAGTTATGAACCTCGTTTTGTGCATCTGCATATCCATAGTGATTATTCAATGGTCGACGGGCTTAAGAAGGTTAAACCGATCGTTGCTGCGGTTGCAGAACAAAATATGCCTGCCATGGCTTTGACGGATCAGACAAATCTCTGTGGGGCAGTCAAGTTTTATGGTGAAGCTCATAGTAAAGGTGTTAAACCTGTTATTGGTTCAGATTTCTGGATGCATAGTGATATCTTGGGCGATGAACTGACTAAACTTGTGATCTTAGCTAAGAATAATACGGGATATCAAAATATTACCCAGTTGATTTCTAAAGCTTATTTACGGGGACATGTTCAAGGGCGCCCTGTGATAGAGAGAGATTGGCTCGTTGAGCATCAGGATGGAATCATCATTTTATCCGGTGGCCGGGAAGGTGATATTGGACGGGCTTTGTTAAAAGGTAACCGGGAGTTTGTTGACTCGATGGTTACTTTTTATCAGCAATATTTTAAGGATCATTTTTTTATTGAGTTAATTCGTACAGGTCGTCCGGATGAAGAATCATATCTCCATATGGCCGTTGATTTAGCGAATCGTTGCCAACTGCCGGTGGTTGCTACCAATGATGTCGTATTTCTTAAAGATGAAGAGTTTGAGGCCCATGAAATACGAGTCGCCATTCATGATGGTTATACGTTAGCTGACAGACATCGCCCTAAAAGATACAGTCGGGAACAGTATCTGCGAAGTGAACAGCAGATGTGTGAACTGTTTTCAGACATACCAGAAGCACTAGCGAATACGGTTGAAATTGCGAAACGTTGCAATGTCACCATTCGGTTAGGAACGTACTTTTTGCCTGAGTTTCCAACTCAAGGGCAGGAAATTAATAGCTTTTTTTGTGATAAAGCTCGTCGTGGTCTGGAAGATCGGTTAGCTTTCCTTTTCCCTGACCCTCAAGTGAGAGCTGAGCGTCGTCCTGAATATGATGCACGTTTACAACGTGAGTTAGACGTGATTACACAGATGGGATTCCCTGGCTATTTCTTAATCGTGATGGAGTTTATTCAATGGAGTAAAGATCATCATATCCCTGTTGGACCAGGACGAGGTTCGGGAGCGGGTTCTGTGGTTGCTTTTTCGTTAAAAATTACAGATCTTGACCCGTTAGCATTTGATCTGTTGTTTGAACGGTTCCTTAATCCTGAAAGGGTTTCGATGCCTGACTTCGATGTCGATTTTTGTATGGATAGACGAGATGAGGTGATCGAACATGTGGCTGATATGTATGGACATGATGCCGTTTCTCAGATTATTACATTTGGAACCATGGCAGCTAAAGCGGTTGTCAGGGATGTCGGTAGGGTTTTAGGTCACCCATACGGATTTGTTGACCGTATTTCAAAAATGATTCCTGGAGATCCAGGGATGACACTTGCGAAGGCTTTTGATGTCGAACCCCGTCTGGGAGAACTCTACGAGCAGGATGAAGAGGTTAAAGAGCTTATTGATATGGCTCGAATCCTTGAGGGTGTGACAAGAAATGCTGGTAAACATGCGGGTGGGGTTGTCATCTCTCCGACTAAAATTACTGATTTTGCTCCATTATATTGTGATGACGAAGGTCATCATCCTGTGACGCAATTTGATAAAAGCGATGTTGAATACGCGGGGTTGGTTAAATTTGACTTTTTAGGGCTGCGAACACTGACCATTATTCAATGGGCTGTGGATATGGCTAACGAAAAGTCGTCAAAACGTGGCCAAAAACCAATTGATATTGCTGCAATTCCGCTTGATGACCAAAAATCTTTTGAGATCCTGAAAGCCTTTAAGACTACCGCTGTATTTCAGTTGGAATCGCGCGGTATGAAAGACCTTATTAAACGTCTTCAACCTGACTGCTTTGAAGATATGATCGCATTAGTTGCTCTATTTCGTCCTGGCCCTCTTCAGTCTGGGATGGTGGATAACTTTATCGAACGTAAACATGGTCGAGAAGAAGTCTCATATCCTGATGCAACCTGGCAACATGAAAGCTTAAAACCAATATTGGAGCCTACCTACGGTATTATCTTGTACCAAGAACAGGTGATGCAAATAGCACAGGTTTTGGCGGGGTATACCCTGGGTGGAGCGGATTTGTTGCGCCGTGCTATGGGGAAAAAGAAACCTGAAGAAATGGCTAAGCAGCGAGCTGTTTTTGAGAAAGGTGCTATCGAAAATGGCGTCAATGGCGAACTGGCCATGAAAATTTTTGATTTGGTTGAGAAGTTCGCCGGTTATGGCTTTAATAAATCTCACTCGGCTGCATATGCGTTAGTTTCATATCAAACTTTATGGTTAAAGACTCATTATCCTGCATTTTTCATGGCAGCTGTCATGTCGGCTGATATGGATAATACTGATAAAATTGTAATTCTTGTTGATGAATGCGCTAATATCGGTTTGAAAATTATTCCACCGGATGTTAATAGTGGTGTCTATCGCTTCTCAGTGAACGATGAAAATCAAATTGTGTATGGTATTGGAGCCATTAAAGGTGTTGGTGAAGGGCCGATTGAAGCCATTATTGAAGCGAGAGAACAAGGTGGGTATTTTATTGATTTATTTGATTTTTGTTGTCGGGTTGATCTGAAACGGGTTAATCGCCGGATTATGGAAAAATTGATTCTTTCCGGAGCAATGGATAAGCTTGGCCCCCATCGGGCAGCTTTAATGGCAACTCTGGAGGTGGCCATTAAAGCTGCAAGCCAACAAGCAAGTGCCAGACAGCATGGACAAGAGGATTTATTTGGTGAACTTATGCTAGAAGCCGATGTGAGTCGTCCTCAGTTTGTTCAGGTTCCTCGTTGGAATGATAAAGAATGGCTTGAAGGTGAAAAGGAAACTTTAGGTCTTTATCTTACTGGTCACCCGATTAATCATTATTTACCAGAATTACGACAATTTGTGACGGGACGATTGTCAGAACTAAGACCGACAAATCGGGATACAACGACGGTTGCTGCCGGATTGGTTTTATCGGCACGGATTATGATGACCAAGCGTGGTTCGAAAATGGGGATTCTCCAGTTGGATGACCGTAGTGGTCGATTGGATGTCATGCTATTTTCTGAGTCATTTGAAAAATATCAGGATTTATTAGAGAAGGATCGTATTTTGGTTGTTCAGGGAAATGTTAGCTTTGACGATTTCTCTGGTGGGATTAAAATGACCGCTCGTGACGTAATGGATATAAGTCAGGCTCGGGAACGTTGGGCTAGTGGTCTGCAGTTGGTGGTTAAAAAACATCAGGCAGGAGAGCAGTTTTGGCAACAGTTTGCCGCGGAAATAGAACCCTATCGAAATGGTACCTGTCCGGTGAAAGTTCATTATATTGGTGAGCATGAGCAGGGTTCGTTTTTATTGGGGACTGATTGGCGGGTAACCCCGAATGATGGCTTGTTGGATGGATTAACGCGATTGTTAGGACAACAGCAGGTTTCACTGGAATATAACTGACAGTAAATGACATTATGAGTTTAAATTTTCTAGATTTTGAACAGCCTGTTGCAGAATTACAGGCTCAAATAGAAGAACTTCGATTAGTTAATAGTGAATCGGGAATGGATGTTGACTTAGCTGAAGAAATTTCCCAGTTGGAGAAAAAACAAGTCGATCTGATTCGCAAGATCTTTGGTGACTTATCTCCATGGCAAGTGGCTCAGTTAGCTCGCCATCCTCAACGCCCATATTCATTGGATTACATTGAACGTATTTTCAGTGAATTTGATGAGCTATGTGGAGACCGGACGAGCGCTGATGACAAAGCGATTGTTGGAGGTATTGCTCGTTTAGATGATCAGCCTGTCATGGTGATTGGTCATCAGAAAGGGCGTGAAACTAAAGAAAAAATCAAACGTAATTTTGGTATGCCTTGTCCTGAGGGATACCGTAAAGCACTTCGTTTGATGGAGATGGCCGAACGCTTTAAAATGCCTATTCTTACCTTTATTGATACCCCTGGAGCATATCCTGGTGTCGGAGCTGAAGAACGTGGGCAGAGTGAAGCGATTGCCCGTAACCTGATGGTTATGTCTGAGCTGAAAGTACCGATTATCTGTACTGTTATTGGTGAAGGTGGCTCTGGGGGGGCCTTGGCTCTTGGCGTTGGTGACAGAGTCAATATGTTGCAATATAGTACTTTTGCGACGATCTCTCCTGAAGGGTGTGCTTCTATTTTGTGGAAAAGTGCTGAAAAAGCAGCAACTGCCGCAGAAGCAATGGGGATCACTGCTGAGCGTCTTTATGAATTGAAGCTGGTTGATGCAGTGATTGAAGAGCCTCTTGGTGGTGCCCATAGAAATGTTGATCAAATGTCGAATCGTTTGAAAGCTAAATTAAATAGTGATCTTCAGGTTCTGTTGGGTAAAACTCAGGAACAATTACTCGAAGAGCGTTTTCAGCGTTTGATGAGTTATGGTTATTGTTAGTGTCATCTGACTCAACGTATAAGCATTTCTCTAATCTTGAATTAGATAGCTTTCGATTATCCTTTCGTGATTGTAAAGGAAGTTCTCGTCCGTTATTGGTCGGTTTAAGTGGCGGAGTAGATTCCGTCACATTGCTTCATCTGTGCTGGCGTTATAAGCAGTTATTCCCTGAATTGGAATTGGCTGCTTTATACGTTCACCATGGATTAAATAAACAGGCCGATGAGTGGCAGACGTTTTGTGAACAGTTTTGCGGACAATTAGGTGTTCCATGTTTTGTGGAATCAGTTGTTGTTCGTAAAGGTTCTCGCCAAAGTCTTGAAGAGCAAGCCAGAAAGGCTCGTTATCAGGTTTTTGAACATTATGCACAGCGATATAATATTGCTTGTGCCCATCATTTAGATGATCAATGTGAGACGTTGTTTTTGAATCTCAAGCGGGGCAGTGGTGTTTCTGGATTAGCGGGCATGCCATCGCGACGGAGGTTGGGAAATGGTTGTCTGATTAGGCCATTACTTCCTTTTAGTCGCCACAGTATTGAATGCTATGCGTTGAAATATCAATTACGACATATTACTGATGATAGTAATTTTGATGTGAGTATTGATCGTAATTTTTTAAGGCATCAAGTGTTGCCTATTTTGAAAGAGCGTTGGTCTGGTTTTTCTGAGCAAGTTGCCAAAAGTTGTCGATTATTACAGCAAAGTCAATCTTTGCATGAAGAACTGGCTTCTATCGATGCCAAGAAGTATGTTAGTGATACAGGTGCGTTGTCTGAATTGGTAAATAGTTTATCTGAACCCAGGCAAATTAATCTAATTCGTTTTTGGCTGAAACAAAGGTCAGGGTGTTATCCTGCATATTCTCAACTCGAACAATTTCTGGTTCAAATGAATTCGTCTCATGATCGTCTTCCTGAAATCGCAATTTCAGGGGGCTGGGTCCGGCGTTATCAGGGATTTTGGTCATGGTGGTCGCAGTTGCCTGTTGTTCAACCCTGTGGAGTGCTTTGGAAGTTTCCTTTTAATAAGTTGATAATTGATGGCTGTGGCTGTTTAAAAAAATCAGAAAGTGGCTTTTTAACGCCTCCAGAAAGAGAGCAACCGGTATACGTTAGATTTCGCCACGAGGTTGCAAATCCACAGCTGCGTCCGTTTGGCCGAGGGGGAAGTCGGTCCTTAAAAAAATTGTTACAAGAGTTATCTATTCCTCCCTGGTTGAGAAATCAAATTCCTTTAATTTATTATGGTGACAGGTGGGTTGCTCTTGCTGATTATGTCATTGATGAAAAGTTCTATGAACGCAACCGGCAAGGGTGGCAGCTTAGTTGGCAAATTTATTCCGATACATAGCCTGGTCTGCCGCATTAATTAAAGTATCTGTATTCATACCTTTTCTCCAAGTTGCATAGCCACTACTCATCGTTAGTTGAATATTTTGTTCAAAAGGGTGTATGGCTAACCATTTGTTAATTCTTCTGGATACCACTTCTGCTGCTTTTTCCCGGGCTGGCTGGAGAATAATAGCGAATTCATCGCCACCTAATCGAGAAATATGGTCTCCATTGCGGCAGGATTCTTTTAAGCCGTGAGCCACATGAATTAAGGCTTTATCTCCCACCAGATGACCGAAGCGATCATTGATGTGTTTGAAGTTATCTAAATCAAAGAGTAATAGCTGAAGCCCATAAGAGCATCTCTGGTTATGTGCTATAGATTGTTTAAGGTTGGTATCGAAATCACAACGATTGGCGATTCCGGTGAGATAATCGATACGTAATTGTTGTTGCAGTTGCTCTATTGATAGTGTTTGAGGCAATACAGTCTTTAATAATCGACTAAACTGATAGAGGTAACTTAATTGAGATGATGTAAAGCATACGCTCTGGTTAATAATAAGCGATGCATCAACAGGTGATGAACGTAAGTGGATTTTATGTGTGTATGTGTCCCCATTTTGGTTGCTTTTTTCTATGTAGTTTCGGTTGTCAATGCAAAGTCTGATGTTGCTGAATTGAAGATATGCAGATATTTCTTGAGAAAATGTGGAAAACAAATGTTGTACGTCATGGCTTTGCTGCAATTTTTCTATAATGTTCAGTTGCTGATTGATGGTTAGAGACTGATCACTATTTAACAAGTATGAGAAGTCATATTCATCAGATTGAGAGTATTGCAAGCTTGTTATCATCGCCGTTATCCATTTGCTTTTGAACCAACCATTGCCGGATGTATCAATGCAAATAATGATCCAGAAATCAGACAGATATTTGACGCTGCAGTAGATAGAATAAAAGCTGAAATCTGTCATGATTTCAGCTTTTATGGAAAAGCGTAGAAATTATAATGATTGGATATGTTGAATAGCCTGTTCAATTGCTATTTCTGATTTATTACCACCACGGCGTGATTTATATTCGACCACATTTTTATCGATACCTCTTTCTCCGACAATTAGCATATGAGGTATACCAATTAATTCTGCATCAGCAAACATGACCCCGGGGCGTTCTTTTCTATCATCAAATAGAACTTCGATTCCAGCATCGAGAGCCTGATGATACAATTGTTCTGCCGTTTCCTTAACCCGATGAGATTTGTGCATATTCATCGGAATAATAATGAGCTTGAATGGCGCTAGAGTTTCAGGCCAGATGATGCCTGCATCGTCATGATTTTGCTCAATGGCTGCTGCAACGATACGAGAAATACCAATTCCGTAACATCCCATATCGAGAATTTGATTTTTCCCTTGCTCGTTCAAAACTGCTGCGTTCATTGCTTTGGAATAGACATTACCTAATTGGAATATATGGCCGACTTCGATACCTCGTTTAATTTGTAACGTGCCTTTACCACAAGGGCTGGGATCGCCGGCGATCACATTACGTAAGTCACAAACCTCGGGTAATGGGAGATCTCGTTCCCAGTTGATCCCAAAATAATGTTTCCCATCTATATTTGCACCTGCGCTAAAGTCAGCCATACATGCAACACTTCTGTCGATAACGACTGGAATTGGAAGGTTCACAGGTCCAAGAGAACCGGGTCCGGCACCAATGGAATCTTGTATTTGCGCTTCAGTTGCAAACTGTAATGGCTCAGCAACTTTAGGGTGATGAGACGCTTTGACTTCATTTAGTGTGTGATCGCCACGAATCATGAGTGCGATTAGGTCACTTTCCGATTCTTCAGATGCAACAACGACCAATGTTTTAACTGTCTGTGTAATTGGTAATTTAAACTGTTCGACCAGCTCATCGATGGTTTTTGCATTAGGTGTATCAATGAGTTCCAGTGCTTTTGTGGGAGCAGGACGTTCTGTTGTTGGGGCTAATGCTTCGGCTTTTTCTATATTCGCAGCGTAGTCACTCATATCAGAGAAAACAATGTCATCCTCTCCTGATTGAGCGAGTACGTGGAATTCATGTGAAGCATTTCCACCGATGCTACCATTGTCAGCCAGAACCGGGCGATATTCCAGACCTAATCTGTCAAAGATACGACAATAGGCATCAAACATGACCTGATAGGTTTTTTCCAATGACTGACTATCTAAATGAAATGAGTATGCGTCTTTCATCACGAATTCTCTTGAACGCATAACACCAAATCGAGGGCGTACTTCATCACGAAATTTAGTTTGGATTTGATACAAGGTAAGCGGAAGTTGTTTATAGCTATTCACTTCCTTTCGGACTAATTCTGTTACAACTTCTTCATGCGTTGGGCCCAGAACAAAATCCCGGTCGTGACGATCCCGAATACGGAGTAATTCAGGGCCATATTTTTCCCAGCGTCCGGACTCTTGCCAGAGATCACCAGGTTGGACAACCGGCATATTGATTTCAATTGCACCTGTCCGGTCCATTTCTTCACGAACTACACGTTGAATTTTCTGTAAGACTTTTAGCCCTGTCGGGAGCCATGTATACAGCCCGGAGGCTAGTTTGCGGATCATTCCCGCTCGGAGCATTAATTGATGTGAGATAACTTCAGCATCACTGGGAGTTTCTTTCAAGGTTGAAAGCAAGTAATTGCTGGAACGCATGGTTGTCCTTTCGATGATAATAACTGATCTAAGATGAAATGATTTTATCAGGCGACTGAGAAACTGTCAGGATTTGTCTCGTCGATCGCCAATAATTTTTGCAGGATTTCCTGCAACAATAGCCCAATCAGGAATATCGTGGGTTACCATTGAATTCATACCGATAACCGCATGGTTTCCTATATTGATTCCGTCAACAATTCCGCAGGCAGCACCAATCCATACATCACAACCAATATTGATTCCTTTTGACGATGTGTTTTGTTGATAAATTGGACGTTCAGGGGCCATCCCATGATTAAATGCATAAATTTGAACAGAATTGGCAATTCGGGTTCGGTCGCCGATTTTTATTCCATATTTTCCACCATCTAAGCTGCATCGGTGATTAATGGCCACTTCTTGACCAATATCGATTGGACCATGCAAAAAGGACTCTGCAGCAATGAATGTTTGGCTACCGATTGTGATGTTTCTACCAGGTTCTGCAAATAATTGAGACTGGGGGGCAATAAAGCATTCTTCACCAATACGGACTGTTTCTAAAGCCATTAATTGTTGTTGTATTTCATTTTGCCAGGGTTTGGCCCATCTTAAATGTTTTTCCTTTAATCGATAGTAGAGCCATGGCATCCAACTTAATCGTTGTTTATGCTGAGTTATAAAATCTATAACTGAGTGAGACTGGTAATCGTGCATTGGTTTTCTTTTATAGTAAAAAGGATATTAAATCGGATTAACTTTACGCCGTATTGCCTGTCATCCTGTTTGTGTTTGCGATAACTGGGGCGAGGATCCTGACTTAGTACTTGCTCGATAAGTGATACTTCATGAGTTGACAGTCCACAAGCGCACAATTGATGACGGGCTTGCTCATTCCAGCGAATATTCAGAGAATCTTCTGGCATAGAAGGTGCGTATCCTGAACTTGCCGAGTCAATTGCATCTGCATAGCTAAGGTAAGGCTTGATATCATAAACAGGTGTGCCATTAACCAGATCTCCCCCTTGAAAAACTAAACAAGGATTATTGTCTAAAAAAATGACTTCTTTAAAAGGAAGTACGGACAAACCTAGTCCATTGGGGCGAAAGGTCGAACGGCTAGCAAAAACCCCAATACGTTTATTTCCTCCCAGACGGGGAGGGCGTACTTTGTTTTGCCAACCTGAATGCCAGTTTTGGTGAAATCCGAAGATAATCCAGAAGTGGCTAAATTGCTCGATTCCATCAAAAATTTCGCGGGCATTAAACGGAGGCGATAACCTTAGTCGGGTTTGTGCTGAAGGTATAATACCGGGTTGCCTGGGAACGGCGAACTTCTCTAAATAAGGGGACTCAATATAGCCAATTGGTTCAATGGTATGCTTCATTGAAGTTTACCTAACAACTTAATAGCTTTTGCGTAGCAACTGATTGAACTGAAGCAAACATTATCTGCAGGGAAGGTTGTACATGTTGAAAAGACAATGGCATTTGCTTTTGCATCCGCAGCTTTTCTTAGAGCATCAACTTTTGCATCGGCGATAGTTGCTGGTGGTTGATTTGCTTTTTCCTGACATGAATTACCTTCAATTGTGCTGATGACTTTATAGTTGTACAAACGTAATTGTTGATTTGTCATTTCCTGAACTGAGGATGTTTTAAAATATTGTTGGATGTTTTGAGGGTCCAGATTGGAATTCACTTGGTAATGTTTTGCACATCCACTCAAGAGAATACATATTCCTAACAAAAAAGTTTTGATTAAAAAAGATAATCTCATGACAGACCCTCATCTATATAGTTGGCAGCGGTTATAGCTGCCATCATTGTTATTATATTCGTTAAGGGCAAGGATATGTAAATTGATTATGGATGAGTTCAATTCCATCAATTACTTCATCCGTAAGAATTAAGTCGCTAGCGGTTATATTCGACTCGAGTTGTTCCATTGATGTTGCACCAATAATATTAGATGCTACAAAGAATCTGGAGTTTACATAAGCTAAGGCCATTTGAGATGGTTCTAATTGATATTCTTTCGCTAGTTCTACGTAAGCTTGGGTGGCTTTGATTCCCTGTTCATTCAGATAACGTGAAAAACGCTCAAACCGTGTCAGTCTGGCACTTTCTGGCCATTGATTATAAAGATACTTACCGCTTAACATACCAAATGCAAGAGGAGAATAAGCGAGTAACTCAACCCCTTCACGATGTGAAAATTCAGCAAGGTTATGTTCAAAACTGCGATTGAGCAGATTGTAAGGGTTTTGGATCGTAATGATTCTGGGTAAATCATGTTTTTCAGAAAGGTGTAAATATTGACTGACTCCCCAGGCCGTTTCGTTTGAAATACCGATATAACGTATTTTTCCTTCTTTAACGAGTTCGCTTAGTGTTTGTAGCGTTTCAATAATCGGTGTTTGAGACTCGTCAGGATCCACTTGGTAACTTAACTTTCCAAAAAAATTGGCATTTCGGTCAGGCCAGTGGATTTGATATAAATCTAAATAATCAGTTTGAAGACGATTCAATGAATTATGGATAGCTTCTCGGATATTTCGCCGGTCTAACCGCATATTATCTCGAATATGGTTGGTTCGATTAGGGCCAGAAACTTTTGAAGCGAGAATGATTTTTTCACGATTTCCTGTTTTAGACAGCCAGTTTCCAATATATTGCTCGGTTAACCCTTGTGTTTCTGCTTCAGGTGGAACCGGATACATTTCTGCCGTATCGATGAAATTGATGCCTTGAGATAAAGCATAATCCAGCTGTTGGTGTGCATCTTTTTCACTATTTTGTTTTCCCCATGTCATTGTTCCCAGGCACAGTTGACTGACTTCGAGATTAGAATGAGGGATCTTATGATAATTCATGTTATTACTCCGATGCTTTCGGCAATGATTGGGCCTGTTTTGCTTTATGATAGTTATCAAAGTCTGCTTGATTATCAAGCAATAGGCAACAGTATAGATATGAAGGTGTTCAATCAGGCATTTTCGGTTTGATGAGATCTTGGGCGCTGATTTAACTATGAATCATAATTTAATCCGTTACACTTAGCGGCGTATCCGATATTGACAAGGTAGAAAAGTAATATGAGTGTAGCTCCCGCGATCTTCTTGGATCGAGATGGCGTAATTAATGAAGACGGAAATTATGTTTCCTGTGTCGATGAATTTCATTTCATTCCTGGCAGTATTGAAGCCATGCAATCTTTAAAAGAAGCCGGTTGGAAATTGATTGTGGTGACGAATCAA